>JAKECL010000479.1 GCA_030460725.1 Propionibacterium sp. | reverse complement strand
GCTGTTCGCGGATCCCCTCCCCGGTGTGCCCGTCGAGCTCGACGGTTCCCGACGCTGGCTGCAGGGTGGCGATCGCGCGCAGCAGCGAGGACTTCCCCGCGCCGTTGGGGCCCAGCAGCGCGTGGAAGCCCTCATCAAGCCGCCAGGACACCGCGTCGACGGCGGTCCGCTTCCGGTATCGGACCGTCAGCTCGTCGACCGTGAGTGTCATGCGGACCCCTCCGTGACATTTCCGCCTGTCGATCCAGCATGCACCAGTAAGTCTGATCGGGGCGGGTACGAGTCGGGAACCGATGGAGACGGTGGGAGTGCCCGCTCCCTCACGGCGCGAACGGCGTCAGAAAGAAGGATCGCGAAGACGGCCAGGGGAATAGTGCTACTGACCCACCAGACGACCAGACTCTGCGGGTCGTGGGCGTCGGCGCCGAAGGCTCTGCAGATCAGCAACGGTCCCACGGTGACGATCGGGAGGGTGAGTATCCCGAGCAGCCACCGGATGGCTCTGCTTCTGATGACGGTGGACGCCCACATGGCGATGAACGGGATCCATACCCAGTGGTGGTTCCATGACACTGGTGAGATGAGCAGCATCACGGCGGCTCCGACGCCCAGGGATGCGGTGGGGCGTGCGCGGTCCCTGGGTAGGGCGAGGAATCCGGCGATCACGGTGATCGTCACGGCGGCCCCCCAGGCGATCGTGGTTGCCGTTCCGGACCCGTCGGATGCGGGGGAGATCATCTGGGCCAGACGCCGGATGACGGCGTTGAGAGAGGTGTTGGCGGCGAAGCTCACCTCTCCGGTTCTCGCCGGGTCCCAGGCGAGGCGTCCCCAGTAGAGCCGTGATTCCACGGGCAGGAGCAGGAGCCCGGCGGCGATCGAACCGGCGAATCCGCATCCCATGCCCAGGATGAATCTCCAGTCCCGCTGCCGCAGGGCGACGAGCCCCAGAGCCAAGGGGGTCAGCTTGATACCGCCGCACAGACCGACCAGAACTCCTCCGGTGAATCGTCGGTCAGTGGTGAGGGCGAACAGGCAGACGGCCGCGAGAATGAGGTTGATCTGGCCTTTCGCGAGGGTCTCCCACACCGGGTTGAGACCGCACATCAGAGCCGTCCCGAGAACGAGAAAGCACCACGGATGAGAGTTCCGAATATGTGCGAATCTGCGGGGTGCCAGGTCGATAACCCGTGACGCCAGGTAGGCCGTGGCCACGCATGACAGGAGCTCCATCAAGACCGCGGATGACGTGGGACGCAGGAGCGCCCCCGGTGCGAAGACCAGACCGGCGAAGGGCGGGTAGGTGAAGGGCAGCGCGGGCCGTGGAGCGTAGAGGGCTCCAGTCCGTCTCAGGACGTCGGAGCCTCCCTGCCAGTACACGTTGAAATCGATCGGTACCAGCTGTCGAGAGAGGATGTGGATCAAAAGGAACAGCATGCCCCCGACTGCCACGACTCTGGCGGAATCGGCTCTGCTCTTGCTCGACGTGAACAGGGTCACTCCTTCGTCGTGGAACTCCCGTCCGAGATCTGCCGACGTGGTTAAGGTCGCCTGCCCTGGTGATTTCGCGTCATTCGGCCTCGAGAATCGGTCTGCTGGTTCTGGCGCGACGTTATGGCGTGGGGTGTGTGCTCAGCAAGAGGCTCAGGCAAACTCTGCCCGATCGGGCACAAAATTGCCCGATCGGGCAATTGTCGACATTTCGTACCCCGGGCCGTCGGGGCGGGCCGTCCCTGGCGGCTATGATCCGGCTATGAGCGCTGGGGGTATCAGAGTCGGGATCTGCGACGACAGCCAGGTGGTGCGTCGCCAGATGGGGACCTACCTCTCCGCCGCCCCGGACATCGTGGTGTGCGGGATGTACGGGTCCGGCCCTGACGCGATCGCCGGCGTTTCCCGGGATGACATTGAGGTGATGCTGCTCGACGTCCGGATGCCCGGCATGACGGGGCCCGCCGTAGCGTCGGGGCTGG
>JAKECL010000478.1 GCA_030460725.1 Propionibacterium sp. | reverse complement strand
CGGGCGCGGGCCCGGCGTTGGCGAACTCGGTTGGGGGGGGGGGGGCACCGGGACCGGGGGCCCACCCCTTCAGGGACTCAGCGCCTGCGGGACCGTGTCATGAACGCTCCGGTGGCACCCAGCACCACCACGGCGCCCAGGAGCGTGGTCAGTGCGGAGGCGCCCGTAGGGGCCAGCCCCGCTCCGCTTCCACCACCGCCGCTGGAGGAACCCGTGTCCCCTGCGTCCGGACGGTTCGAAGGTTCCGGGGTCGAGGGGCCGCCCGGATCCGGTGTGGGCGGGTTGGAGGCAGCGACCACGGTCACGGCGCTCCGGACCTCGGTCCCCGAGGACGCATCGGTGACGACGACCTCGGTGGCCCGGGAGGGGGCATCGGAAGGAATCGTGAGGATGACCGAGAAGGACCCGTCATCGCCCACCTCCGCCGTGGTCCTCAACTCCCCGAGCGCGACCCCGAGGGTTGCACCCGGCGCCCAGTCAGACCCCGTCACGGTCAGGGTCCCTCCCTGCTTGACCTCCGGGGACGACAGGGCGATCGTCGGGTCAGGGGACACCGGTTCCGTGAGCGGTTCGAGCCGGAGGGTACGGGTCGACTCCTCGTTGCCCGCCCCATCCTGGGCGTGCACGTGCACGTACATCGCGACAGTGCGCCGAGTCACACTGAAGGGACCCTCGTAGGTCGCCCACATGTCATTCGCACTGCTCGTGGGGTCCTCGGAGGGGCCTGAGGAGAAGAGCACCCTGTTGACCCCGGACCCGGGTTCGGGGTCCGTGCCTGTCAAGGTGATGGTGGCAAAGGTCCCGTCACTGCTGTCCTCCTGGTCGAGGAGGGTCTCAGGTGCACGGGTGTCGACCTTGACCTGCCGCGAGGCGCTCCCCTGCCTGCCTTCGGAGTCCGTCGCCCGCGCCTGCAGGGTCACCTCGCCTTCGAGATCGACGGCCACCTCTGTTCCCTCGGCGTAGTCGTTCCACGTCTGTCCCCCATCGGTCGAGTACTCGACCGATTCGACGGGAGAGGTCCTCTCCTGGGCGTCGACGGTGAAGAAAGGGGTCTCCACGTACCAGCCGGAACTGGCCGGGGACGCCGTCATCGACAGCGACACGGCCGGTGCCTGGTCGTCGGTGTCCACCGGTTCCACGACGAAGAAGGTGCAGAGTGCCGCCTCGCCCGAACCGTCCACGCGTCCCTGGATGTCCCCGAAGCTCTCGGCCTCGGCATAGGCGCCAGCATCGGGGACGTCCCACGTGGCGGGTGTGCGCGAGGACGTGGACCCGTCCGCGTAGGTCGTCATGACCGTCCGGGGGCACACGGGTGCGACGCCGGGCGTGGTGATGGTGGCCGCGGTCTCCACGCGCTCAATCACCTGACTGAGTTCGGGCAGGACCTGGACGACGGCCTCCACACTGTCCGTACCGCCGGACAGCGTTCCCTTGACGGTGAACTCCCCCTCATCCGCGTACGAGGACGGCTCCACCTCCGGCCAGGTCACCGGTGCGTGGGAGAGAGGACCGTTCTCCGGCAGCACCCAGATGCTGTCCGGCATCTCGGGCGCAGTCCCGATCGCGGTCCTGATGTGAACCTTCTCGAGATCGAGCAGTCCAGAGGGATCCACGGGCTCCGGCTCGTCCGGTGTCATGGTGCCCATGACCTGCCACTCCGTGACAGCCACGGAGTAGAAGGACTCGTCATTGGGCTCGGCATCCAGGACGAGGCGCAGCTTCGTGGTGCTCAGCGCCTGGAAGGACACTGTGACGGGTCCCTGGACCTGGGTCTCACCCGTGGGGAGTGGGTACTCCCCGGGGACATCCACGAACTGTTGCGTCGCCGAGTCCCAGGACTGCAGGGTCCAGGCGACAGGGTTGCGGACATTGCCGGGGTCCGGTTCGTCGTTCCAGAACCACACCGAGGCGCTGGACACCGTCACGGGGGCGCTCCACTCGTACTGCGCCCAGTGCTGGGCGGAGAAGTCCC
>JAKECL010000477.1 GCA_030460725.1 Propionibacterium sp. | reverse complement strand
CGCCGGGTAGGGGGACCAGCACGGCGTCGCTGTTCGCCAGTCCCTGGGCAACGGCGGAGATGTACCCGTCCCCACCCAGTGCCCCGACGAGGGCGACGCACCCTCGCCCCGGGGCCGGGGATGGTCCCGCGGCGTCGGCAGGTGCCTCACAGGATGCGGGAGCGAGGGACGCGGAACGGCCGGACGCGACGGCCCCACCCGAAGACGCCGTTGCGAGTGAACGAGCGATCTCGGTGGGGTCCTCGTCCGGGGTGGTCACGTGCACGTCGACGCGCCAGCCGCCCTCGCGAAGGATGCGCACGACGCGGGGGCCCACCGACAGTGCCCGACCGCGGGCGGACAGCGAGGAGACCAGAAGGCTGAGATGGCGCTGCGAGACGGCCTGGCCCAGTGCCCCCAGGCTCATGCCGTGACGGACTCGGTGTACTCCACGCGCGCATCGAGCTGGCGCAGCTTGGTGAGGAAGTGCTCGTAGCCTCGCGAGATCACGTCGATACCTGCCACGTTCGACGTGCCTTCGGCGGTCAGGGCGGCAATGAGGTGGGAGAAGCCACCGCGCAGATCCGGGACCGTGATGTCGGCGGCGTGCAGGGGCGAGGGCCCCGAGATGACGGCGGAGTGCAGGAAGTTGCGCTGCCCGAAGCGACAGGGGGTGGACCCCAGGCACTCCTTGTAGACCTGGATGTTCGCCCCCATCTTGCGCAGCGCCTTGGTGAAGCCGAAGCGGTTCTCGTAGACGGTCTCGTGCACGATGGACAGGCCCGTCGCCTGGGTGAGGGCCACGACCAGCGGCTGCTGCCAGTCGGTCATGAAACCGGGGTGGACCGCGGTCTCCAGGGCGATGGACTTCAGCTCGCCACCGGGATGGTAGAAGCGGATGCCCTCGGAGTCGATGTCGAAGGCACCCCCGACCTTCCGGAAGGTGTTGAGGAACGTGATCATGTCCGGCTGGTGGGCGCCCAGCACGTGGATGTCCCCGCGCGTGGCCAGGGCCGCGGACGCCCAGGACGCCGCCTCGATGCGGTCGGGCAGCGAGGTGTGGCGGTAGCCGCGCAGGTGGTCGACTCCCTCGATGCGGATGGTGCGGTCCGTGTCCACGGAGATGACCGCGCCCATCTTCTGGAGCACGTTGATGAGGTCCATGATCTCGGGCTCCACCGCTGCGCCCTGCAGGGTGGTGATGCCCTCGGCACGGACTGCGGTCAGCAGGGTCTGCTCGGTGGCTCCCACGGAGGGGAAGGGAAGGCTGACCAGGGTCCCGCGCAGCCCTTCGGAGGGGCGGGCGATGTGGATCCCGTCGTGACGCTTCTCGACGGTGGCCCCGAACTTGCGCAGGATCTCCAGGTGGAAGTCGATGGGTCGCCCCCCGATGTTGCAGCCCCCCAGCTCCGGGATGAAGGCCTCACCCAGACGGTGCAGCAGAGGCCCGCAGAAGAGGATCGGGATGCGCGAGGCCCCGCCCAGGGCGTCAATGTCGGAGCGACGGGCGAGTTCGACATTGGTGGGGTCCATCGTCATGACCCCACGGGACTGGTCGAACTCGACGTGCACGCCATGCAGGCCCAGGAGGTCGGAGACGACATCGACGTCGCGGATCAGCGGCACATTGCGCAGCTCGGAGGGGGTGTCACCCAGGAGTGCGGCGACCATCGCCTTGGGGACGAAGTTCTTGGCTCCGCGGACCGTGATCGTCCCGATCAGCGGGTGGCCGCCCTCGACTCGAAGGACCGACGTCATGTGGTGGCTGCTCCTGGTGGATGGGGAGGCGCGGAAGGTCCTGCGGGACCGGCCCACGCGCGTTGATTGCCACAACTCTAGAGCAGAGGAGCAGATCCGTTCGGGCGAGAACGGTCACGGTGCCGCGGCGACGCCATTCGGGTGCCAGCCCGGTTCCGGCGGCGACGGGCGGGTCCCGTGGGTGGCGGAGGCGACCGCCTGTGGGTTCGAAGCCCTCAGCGCCGCCACCCGCACCCGAAC
>JAKECL010000476.1 GCA_030460725.1 Propionibacterium sp. | reverse complement strand
CGGCAGTGTCAGTATCGGGGAGATGAATCCGTGAGCATGTTTTCACAGAATCCCACGAGGCGCGTCCTCGTCATTGGTGGAGGTGTCCTGGTCGCTGTCATCCTCGCTGTCGCGGCCTTCTTCGTCCTCACCAACCGTTCCCCTCACACTCCGACGCCCACGCCCCCGGCTTTCGTCAAAGAAGGAGACCCGACGGACTGCACAGGCGGCTTCATGATTGATATCCAAGAAACCACACTGTTCCGCCCGGGAATACGCATTGATGGACCGGCGTACACCACGTCTGGTGTCCGAATTGAGCACGGGATCATGAAAGCAAACCTGAGCGGGGACGAGTTGGACAGCGATCTGAATGTTGGGGAGTCTGTCGTCGCTGACGGGGTCGGGATGTTCACTCTGTTGGACGTCACACCCAGAGACCCCAGCACAGATGGCATGGTCGGTGGTGGTGGGACTGCAACGTTCTGCTTCCAGCCCGACCCGGCCTTCGACGTCGACCCCTCCTTCTTCTGACTCAGCGAGGGTCACGTCAGGGGTGCCCATGGCCGCCCATCGTGCAGGACACACGTGGCACGGAGCGCCGCACGCGGGGAGGGAATGCCAGTGGGTGGTCTCGTCGGCGACCACGTCCGTGACCCGCGACATCGTCGCCGCTGACACCTTCGACCCATGGATCTCATCCAGGTGGGAGCCGTTGTCTCGGGTACCCATCCCACAGGCATCCAGCGACGAGATCATGTCCTCGACCCTGCCCAGCCGGCGCGCCCACCTGGGCGCGATCATCGGCTCGAAGGAGCCCTTGCGATCCCGAGGGACGGTGATCTGCACGGGCCCCTGGAGGGTGTGCACGGTCTTGGTCGTCTTCCCGTTGCGGGAGATGCCCGCCCCCTCTCCTGCGGGGTCCTTGGACGTGCCCCTGGGACACAGCCTCCGGCTGGCAGCTCTGTGCGACGTAGGCTGTGCCGCGTGAGTCAGACACCCGAGCACGTCCATCTCGCACGCCCGACGGAACGGATGCCGGCACCGGCTGCCACGGGTCCCCTCTGTGTCTTCGCCTCACTGCCCTCACCGGAAGAGCTCGCACCGCTCATGCTCGATTCCTACCGAGGAACGCCCGATGACGAGGGGGAGACGTTGGAGGAGACCGTCGAGGTCGTGCGCTCGGCGATGGAAGGAGTGTTCGGGGTGTGGATGCCGGAGGCATCCTTCGTGGCACTCGGTGAGGACGGCCGAGCGTGGGGCGCGGTGATCACTGCTCGGGAGGAGGACGGCGTACCGTTCATCGCCTTCCTCTTCGTCCATCCCGACCAGTGTGGACGCGGGGTGGCCTCAGGACTCGTCGCCCACACCTGCCGTGTCCTCGCCGACTGCGGACACCCGACGGTCCGCCTGTGGGTGAGTGGCGCCAATGGACGGGCGGTGCGGCTCTACCGACACCTCGGGTTCGTCGAGGTCACGGACACACCACAAGAGCCTGATCTCACCTGAGTTCGCCACCGCCGCCAACCTGTGATCGTGCGGGGGCAGTAGCCAGCACTCTGTGCCGCCTGGCCAGAACCGCGCCGTACCACGTGTGCACCTGGCGTGCCCTCGCCTCGCGTGGGGACGGCGCAGGCCGCTCTGCCACCACGCTCCACCAGCCGTCTGGACCCCATCCGTTTCGCGCGTCCGTCCCTCATGTGTGCAGTGCCCCGATGACGGCTTGGCGCTCGGGCGTCTCCGCCCTCGTCACTCCTGGTCGAGCGCTCTCCCAGCCCCGGCTCCGGCACCGGCGCCGTTGGCGACTTCCACCGCATCCGGCGCGCGCAGGGCCGCCAGTGAGGTGCGCACAGCGGCCAGCAGCGGGGCCCCCAGGACCATCCCGAGGATGCCCGCCCAGGCGCCTCCCACCAGCGTGGCCAGGAGCACCAGCACCGGGTGCAGGCGAAGCGAGGAGCCCAGGGCCCAGGAACTCACCGCGGACTGGATGGTGCCGTTGGAGACCA
>JAKECL010000035.1 GCA_030460725.1 Propionibacterium sp. | reverse complement strand
AGATGGGCCTGGCAGGCCGGGGTTCCCAGGAGCGCCGCCCGAATGCGACGAGCGACAGCCCCCTCGTGCACAGTGGCCTCCTCGCCGAGCACCTCGATGAAGCCCGCGTGGACCTCACGTTCCAACACGGCGACCGCTCGCCCGTGGACCTCGCGGCCAGGGTCGCTGATCTCCACCACCGTGGACCGACCGTCAGAGGGCGAGGGACGCCTGCGGACCAGGCCGAGCCTCTCCAGACGGGTCACTGCCCGGGTCGCCCCGGAGCGTGTGAGTGCGACCGACCTCCCCAGGTCGCACATCCTGCGGGGTTGGGACGACTGCGCCAACCCGTCCAGCAGCTCCACGTCGACCAGCGTGAGGTCGACCTCCTCGGCGAGCACCCGGTCGAGGTGGGCACCGAACGTCCGCCCGGCCACGATCCAGTCGTGCCAGGCGCCCATCAACTCCCCACGGAGTTCCTCACGGTCGCTCGACATGGACCAAGCATATCGTTGTGTTGACTGTGCAACGTCTCAGCGCTGCACCAAGGTCCGCCCCGGGGATCCCGGCGGGACACATGCGCACCATGATGCGGAGCAGACCGTGTGGCTGAGGGCGGACCGGCCATGATGCGCCGAACGCGAGTCCGACGCACCCGGGTGGGCAGGAGTCCCGGCCGGGCCTGGAAGGTCCTGGACCCGAGGCTCAGAACTCCTCGTAGGTGGCGGGGTCCTGGCCCTTGGTGCGCCCGTCGGGACGCCCGAGACTGGTGATTGCAGCCATCTCGTCCTCGTCGAGTTCGAACCCGAACACGTCCAGGTTCTCGCGCTGTCGCCCGGGGTCGGACGACTTGGGGAGAGGGATGGACCCCAGCTGGTGGTGCCAGCGCAGGATCGCCTGGACCGGACTGACGTCGTGGGCGCGGGCGATCTCCACGACCACCGGGTCCTTCGCCACAGCGTTGCCACGCCCGATGGGGCTCCAGGACTCGGTGCGGATGCCGAGTTCCTCGTGGACGCGAAGCTGCTCGATCTGCGGGAAGTAGGGCAGGAGCTCGATCTGGTTGACAGCCGGGACGACGCCGACCTCATCGATGAGGCGATGGAGGTGCTCGGGCAGGAAGTTCGAGACGCCGATCGAGCGGATCAGCCCCTCGCGCTGGAGGTCGGCGAGTGCGCCGAAGGCCTCCACGTACTTGTCGACCCGGGGGTTCGGCCAGTGGATCAGATAGAGGTCCCAGTAGTCCAGGCCCGCCCGATACAGGGACTCGTGCACGGTGTCGATCGCCTGGTCGTGGTCGTGGTGACGTCCGGGCAGCTTGGAGGTCAGACGCAGGTCCTCACGCGGCACTCCGGCCCGACGTACCGCTTCACCCAGAGCGCCCTCGTTCTCGTAGTTGAAGGCCGAGTCGAGCAGTCTGTAGCCCTGGTGGATGGCGGAGACCATCGACTCCACACCGCTGGCGCCGGTGAGCTTGTACGTTCCCAGCGCAATCGCCGGGACGACGTCCCCATCATTGAGGGTCCAGGTGGGAATCTCGAAGTCCGTGTCCATGCACCCAGCGTAGGACCGCCCTCCCCGACTCCGCTCGCGGGAAGAAGTTGCGCCCAGACCGGGCACGGACCATCTCGATCCCACCAGCGCCCCTCGTGGGTCAGGGACTCCCACGCGCAGCGGATCGGTGGAGCGCTGAAGTGGAACCCGCACACGGGCACCACTCCCGTCTGCGGGCTGCCGACCGCCGGCTGCCGGCTGCCGGCAGCGACGCCCTACCATGGGGCCATGCCCATGGACTCCACTCGCGAACACGCAATCGACTACGCACATTTCCTCGCGGACTCCCCCTCCTCCTTCCACGCCGCCCACCTCATCTGCCAAAGGCTCCAGGACGTCGGCTTCCGCGTCCAGGAGGAGACGGAGCCCTGGGACGCCTCCCCCGGTGGACACGTGATGGTCCGCGACGGCGCGGCCATGGCCTGGTACATGCCCGAGAAGCTCGACGCCCGTGCGGGATTCCGCATCATCGGTGCCCACACGGACTCCCCGGCCTTCAAGCTCAAGCCGAATGCGTCCACCACCACCTCCGACGGGTGGGGTCAGTTGGGCGTGGAGGTCTACGGAGGCATGATCCGCAACTCGTGGCTGGACCGCGAGCTCGCTCTGGCCGGACGCCTGGTGACCGTCGATGGACGCGAGGTGCTGGTGCGCACCGGTGCCGTGGCTCGAATCCCTCAGCTGGCCATCCACCTCGACCGCGGTGTGAACACCGACGGACTCACGCTGGACGCCCAGAAGCATCTCCACCCGGTGTGGACGGTGGACCATCCCGGTGCCGACGTGCTGGACATCGTGGCGCGTGATGCCGGCCTGGAGGACAAGACGCAGATTGCCTCCTACGAGTTGGTGACGATCCCCGCCCAGGGGCCGGAGTTCTTCGGGGAGACCGGGCAGTTCGTGGCGTCGGGGCGACAGGACAACCTCTCCTCCGTCCACTCCGCCCTCACGGCGATGGAGACCCTCGCCCAGGATCCACCCCTGCGCGGGGACGTGTTGGTGCTGGCCTGCTTCGATCATGAAGAGGTCGGCTCCGCAACGCGGTCCGGGGCGGCCGGCCCCATCCTGGAGGACGTCCTGACCCGGACGGCGCACGCACTGGGTCGCGACACGGAGGAGACTGCCCAGATGGTGGCGGCATCCTCGTGCGTGTCCTGCGATGCCGGGCACTCCGTGCACCCGAACTACCCCGAACGCCATGACCCCGACACCCGCCCCGTCATGGGGCGCGGGCCCATGCTCAAGATCAACGCCAACCAGCGCTATGCGACCGACGCGGTGGGCACTGCCCTGTGGAACCGCGCCTGCGCCGCGGCGGGAGTTGCGCACCAGCAGTTCGTCTCGAACAACGCGGTGCCCTGTGGCTCCACGATCGGCCCGATCACGGCCACACGTCTGGGGATCACCACCGTCGACGTCGGTATCGGGCTGCTCTCGATGCACTCCGCCCGGGAGATGAGCCACATCGCCGACCTCTACGCGATGTCGGCCGCACTGCGCGCCTACTGGATGGGTGCCTGAGAAACCCGGGCCGCTGCGCTCCGCACACGGTTGTGCCCCCACTCCACGGGGAGTGGGGGCACACCTGCGGTGTCACCGTTGACACCCACCTGCACGTCACGTCCTGCGGAGTGCGAGCCGGTGGACACCATCCGGTGCCGGTGCCGGTGCCGGTGCCCGGACCCGGTCCGGGCACCGGGGATCGTCAGAGCGACTCGATGGCCACGACCTCGACGGGGACGTTGCCGCGCGTGGCCTTGGAGTAGGGGCACAGCTGGTGGGTGCGCCGCGCCAGTTCCTCCGCCTGTTCGAGGGGCACCCCCGGGATGAAGACCTCCAGAAGGACCGAGATGGCGAAGGACTCCCCCTCCGGGCCGATCCCCACCGAGGTCCGCACCACCGAGTCCTTCACCGAGACCCCTGCCTCCTTGGCGGCGAGCCCGAGGGCGCCTTGGAAGCAGGCGCCGTATCCCATGGCGAAGAGCTGCTCGGGGTTGGTGCCGTCGCCCGGTCCGCCCATGGCCTTGGGTGCCCTCAGATCCAGGCTGAGGTCGGGATCCGTCGAGACGGAACGACCCGAGCGGCCTCCGGTCGACTGTGCGACAGCGGTGTAGACGATCTTCTCCGGTTTGTTCTCCATGTCACCATCCCACCACGGCGTCGAGGGGCCCGCAACCGCTGGATGTGATCGCCGCCATGGGCTCCGGCCGAGACTGCACAGATCGGGAAACCACCGGGCGTGGCGTTCAGAGGCCGGCCGGGCGCGGCTCACCGTCGCCCTGTACCCATCCCTGTCCCTGCCCTCCGGTGCCCCCGGACGGGGACGCCTCGAAGGCTGCGGCGACCTCGTCGGAGAGCGCCCGGGCGATGACCCGCCGGAAACGCTCGTTCATCGGCGGCAGCTGCGAGACGCGCACGAAACGCGCTTCGGTGTTCTCCCCGTCCGCGGGCCTCGGCTCCCCCGAAACCCAGTCCAGGGAGAACGCCGTGTCCAGGTAGCTGGAGACGTCGCCGTTGTCGTAGACGACCGGGCCCACCACGTCCACCGAGACCAGGCGCCGTGGAGAGGCCACCACATCGGCCTCCTCCAGGACCTCGCGAACCGCGGCCGTCGCAGGCGCCTCGCCAGGGTCCACGATCCCGGTCACCGGGGTCCAGGCGCCGGTGTCACTGCGACGCACCACGAGCACCTCGGTCTCCTCCTCGCCCTCGTGCGCACGCAGGACCACCGCCGTGCAGCCGGGAACCCACAGAGGGGAGTGCCCGATGTGTTCACGCAGGTCGAGGATGAACTGGGGAGTCGTCATGGGCCCACCCTAGTCACCACTGTGTTCGGCGAGGTTCGCCGCAGACCCCGCAGTGGCACCGGGACCAGTCAGCACGGAAGGCCGCGCCCCTAGGATGCTGCACAGAACGGGGCGAGACCGTCGCCCCCCACAGGCGGAGACCATGTCCATGCAGAACACACCCGGATTCGAGACCTATGCCTTCGTCCAGCGCATGGCCGCCAATGTCGCCCTCGTCCACACCTGGCCCGGCGAAGCTGCAGCCCTGGCCCACCGGGCCCTGGACGAGGGCGGCACGCGGACCTCACTGGTCGGCGAGGACCAGCCCGGCGGCGGTGCCGTCATGTACTTCGCCGAGGACGACTTCGGAGACGACAGGCTCGGGGAACTCGCCGACGAACTGACCCTGCGGGGCATCGGCGCCTATGCCTACAGCCTCGTCCACGACGACCTCGCCGACGCCCATGTGGATGCCTTCGCACGGGTGGGGCGCGCCCACCCCCGTGAGGGACGGAAGGTCGTCCTGGTGCACACGTTCATCCACGACGTTCCCGAAGGGATCGGGGCCACAACCTGGGTCTTCGGGGCCTCCGGCGACCTGGCCGAGGCAGCACTGGCACTGAGCCCCCGCTTCGAGGTGGCGCCTGTGCGCGAGCCCGAGGGACTCACCGCCCTGGAGGTCTCCCACCTGGAACTCAATGCGGGACTCTCACGGCCGGTGGAGGCCCAGCGTTCACTGACCCAGGCGCTGCAGGAGGCAGGCTTCGAGGGTCCGGTGCTCATGACCAACAATGCGACCCCTCCGCCCACCGCCTGAGTCCGGTCCACCACGCAGGGGTGGGGCCGGCTCCGGCACTGGGGGCTGCGCCACCACGCCTCGCGACGAGGGCGAGGGAGGCACCCCTGCACCCACCCCGCTCAGGGCAGCGACCAGATGAGGGGTACCAGGAGGATCTTCACGATGATCGCGAAGGCGAAGAGCGTCGCATAGGCGGCCTCGATGCGCTCATCCGCCATCCGGGCCGCAGCCGCCTGCAACACAGCGGGCTGGCCGAGGAATCCCGCCACCCCACCCGCGGTGCGCGGGGCGGAGAGCCCCATCCAGCGGCCGGCCAGTGCCAGTGCCACGCAGCACGTCGCCACCATCGCCACGCTGAGCAGGGCTGCACGCCACCCCACCGGCGACACCAGCAGCCCCATGAGGTCCGGTCCCGCTCCGAGCCCCAGGGCCGCGAGGAAGAGCATGAGTCCTATCTGACGGATGGTGAGGTTCGCGGACTCGGGAAGGGTCCACACCAGTGGACCCGTGCGACGCAGCGCACCGAGAACCATGCCGACCACCAGGGGCCCGGCCGCGGACCCCAGCTGGAAGGTGGAGCCCCCGGGCATGGGGAAGGAGACTGTCCCCAGGAGCATCCCCAGCACCATTCCGATTCCGAAGGCCATGGCGTCAACCTCTGCGACACGGCGCTCCGAGTCCCCCAGGTAGGTCTGGACCGCGTCGAGTTCCTCCGTGGGGACGACCACGGCCGCGTGGTCCCCCAGCTGGAGTGCCAGGTCGTCACGCGCCAGGAGGTCCAGGTCTCCGCGGCGCACGCGAGTGATCGCGGCCCCGAACCGGGCAGCCATGTTGAGCTCTCCGACGGTACGACCGGCGACCTCGGGATTCGAGACGACGACCCTCTCGAAGGCAACGTCGGTGCGGTCGTCGGCGAGGTGGCGACTCACCGGGTCACCGATCTCCTTGAAGGCCTCGTTGAGCGAGGCGGGATCCCCGACGAGGAGGACCAGGTCACCCTCCCGGAGCTCCTCCCCGGGGACCACGACGCGGGTGGCCCCCTCACGGTGGAGGTAGGACATGCGGATGCGCTGGTCGGCCCACGCGGGCACGTGACGGGTGCTCACCGCGTGGCGCACCCGCACCGTCAGGGAGTCCAGACCCGCCCCGGCCAGCGAGGGCGTGTCATTGCGCCCCGCCCAGGCGCGGGTGACGGTCATGGTGACGACGAGGATCCCGACCACCACCCCCAGTGGGTAGCCGAACGCGTAGCCCACGGCCGCCTGCGGATCCCCGGTGACGCGGGTCGCAGCGTCCAGGGCGGGGGCCGCGGTGAGTGCGCCGGTGAAGAGACCCGTGGTCAGCCCCCGGTCCAGACCGAGCAGCGATCCACCTCCCGTTGCCACCAATGCGCCGAGCACACACACCAGTGCGCAGGCAGCCAGCAGTCCGGTCTGGCGGCGCAGGTCCTGGAAGAACGTGGCTCCGGCAGCGATGCCGACCGTGTAGACGAAGAACGCCAGGCCGATCTGCTGGACGATCTCCATCCCCGCACCGGCCTCCGGACGCCAGGCCGACAGGGCCAGTCCGACGAAGAGGGCACCCGCAGCCCCGAAACGCAGAGGCCCGAAGCGGATCGCGCCCAGCGCCGCACCGACCCCGACGACCAGGAAGAGCGTGAGGAGGTGGTTGCCGCTGAGGAGGTTGCCCATGGGGCCAAGGGTAGCGGGGTCGGATGCACGCCAGACCCACGGGTCACGCCGGGCACGCAGGTCACACCGGGCACGCGGGCCACGCCGATCCACAGGTCACTCCGGCCCACAGGTCACGCCGGCCCACGGGGTGCCGGGTACGCCCGGCGACTCCGACGGGTCCCACGGGAGATTCCCACTAGGGTGGTCAGCATGACTCTGGCAGGGGCAATCGGACGCGTCGAACCACCATCCGAGCACCGGGAAGCCCTGGAGGCGTTGCTCGACGGGATGCGCCGCACCCCCGAGGACCTCCTGGTCCCGGTCTCCTCATCCCATCCGGCGTCCTGCTTCGACGGTCGCCCGTGGGAGGTGCCGACCCTGTCCCTGGACGGCTGGTGTGCCCCTGAGCGCAGGGTCCGCGACCTCGCACCAAAGGACTCCGCCCCCATGTCCCAGAGCTCCCCGGCGCTGGATCCGGGCAGGGCGGCGGCCGCCACCACGATCGCTGCGAGCCCGGCTGTGCCTGCACCACGGACCCCCCTCACCCCCCGGGTGGCCGGAGGGACCCTGTCGACGTGGATCGTGGACCTCCTCCTGACCGCGCTCTTCCTGCCCACCGCACCCGAGGACCCCCACCCCCGACGCGAGATCGACCGCATGACGCTGCTCACGCCCGCCAGGCTGGGCGAGGAGCTGCAGTCGTGGACCCCGGCGTGGCTGTCCCTGACCTGTGCCGCGCTGCGGGGGGCAGGCCTGCCGGTGTCGGCCCACACCGATGACCGTGCGGCCGGTGCGGACTGCGGGTGCGGGGCGGCGGACTCCCTCGGTTCGATCCTGGCGCTCCTCGGCCAGCACCCACGCGGGGTGGATGACCTGCTGGGACAGTGGGGAGTGGATCCGGGGGACCTCCCCACCGACGTCGTGCGGCGCTGCGCGGCGGTGGCACTGAACCTGCCCACCGGCGACGGGATCGTCGGGATCATCTCCGGCCACGCCCAGTCCCCGATGCCCGTCATGCACGGCCCCCACGGTGAGGTGGCCGTCCTGGCGAACACCCGGCCGGGCACGACCGTCGACGTCCCCCACCTGACCGAGCTGCTCGCGGGCGCGCTGCCCGCAGACCACACTCCTCAGGCCTTCATCGTCGACACCTGGTCATTCGGCGCCATCGCGGACTTCTTCCTGGACCGGGAGGATCCCCCACCGGTGACACGTGCAGAGGTGATCGCAACGGTCGCCGCCTTCAACGCTGCGACCCTGCTCACCCTGTGTGGCCCGGGAATGCCCACGGTCGCCCTGGGCGACTGACGACACTCCGGGGGAGTGCACCGACTCACCGCGCTCCCGGTGTCGACCACCCCGCAGAGGCTGAGCTGCCCGACGGACGAGATCGCGTGCCCGTGCGGGCACCGCCTACCGTGGACCCGTGCTTGAGCTGGGCTTCGACATCGGCGCAGAGGGCCTGGTCCTCCTGTGCCTGGCCGCCCTGCTGGCGGGCTGGGTCGACGCGATCGTCGGAGGGGGCGGGCTGATCCAGCTCCCCGCCCTCCTGTTGGTTCCGGGCTTCGCACCCGTGCACGCCGTGGCGACCAACAAGTTGGGCTCGATGATGGGAACGCTCACGAGCGCCACCACCTACTACCGTCGTGTCCGACCCGATCTGCACACCGCCGCCCCCCTGGCCGGGGTGGCCTTCGTGGGCTCCTTGGGGGGTGCGGTGGTTGCCAGCCACCTGCCGGCCGCCGTGTTCACCCCGATCATCATGGTGGCCCTGGTGGCCGTCCTCCTGTTCACGCTGGCGCGCCCCCGCATCGGCACAGCCTTCGAGGAGACACCACCGCCTGCCGCCACCGTCCTGGCCCGCACCCTGCCCTTCGGCGCGCTGGTGGGCTTCTACGACGGAGTGCTCGGCCCGGGCACCGGCTCCTTCCTGGTCCTGGGACTGGCCGTGCTCATGCACACGACCTTCCTGCGGGCCACCGCGGTGACGAAGATCGTCAATGCCGCGACGAACCTGGGGGCGTTGGTCTACTTCGCTCCCCTGGGACTGGTGGAGTGGCGACTCGGGTTCCTCATCGGCGCCGCCAACATGGTGGGCGGCTACCTGGGGGCGCGTACCGCCGTGCGCCTGGGCAACCGGTTCGTGCGCGGTGTTCTCCTGGTCGTCGTCACCGCACTCCTGGTACGCCTGGGGATCCAGGTCCTCTCCTCCTGACCTCCCGTCCCGCTGCACGCCCCGGTGCGCGACGAGGGACGCCCGGCCCCCCGTCCCGGCGATCGGGCCGACGAGGGCGACGCAGGGTTCAGGTCCGGGCGCCCGCCCTCAGAAGGTGGTCGCCAACTGGGCAACGCGACGTGATGCCGCATCCATGAGCTCATCGGCGTTGGCGGGATCATGGTCCATGCCTTCCGCGCGGATCTCGTGGAAGTCGTCGACCCCCAGGAAGGCGAAGAGGGTGCGCACGTAGGCCGAGGCGGGGTCCTGACCGTTGAAGACGCCACCCGCGGTCTGGATGTGGAGTGCGCGTTTGCCCTGCACCAGTCCGACTCCCTCGCCGGCTGCGTTGTACTTGAAGGTGACCCCTGCGACCGAGATCGTGTCGATCCAGGCCTTCAGGCGTGTGGGGACCTGCAGGTTCCACAGGGGATTGGCGATGACGACCTTGTCGGCCTCCATGAACTGTTCGGTGTAGTGGTTGAACAGAGTGATCTTCACCTGTTCGACCTGGGCCAGGTGGACGAACGGCGTACCGGAGCGCAGGGAGCGCCACCCGTTGAGCAGGTCGAGGTCGATCTCGGGGATCGCGACCTCGTAGAGGTGCAGATCGGTGATGGAGTCCTCGGGATGGACGGCCCGATAGGCCTCCACGAACTCGTCGGTGAGGCGCATCGTGCGTGAGGTCCCCGCGTCCAGCGGATGGGCCCTGACGACCAGCAGGCGTGCCATGGGTTCCTCTCATCCGGGGCCGGCGACTGGGTGTCACCCCTCCCGTCTGGACACGACCCCATCCCCGCCCCCGCACTGCCGGGGCG
>JAKECL010000475.1 GCA_030460725.1 Propionibacterium sp. | reverse complement strand
CGGGGACATCGAGTCGCGCGTAGAGGATCAGGAAGGCTGCGAGACCGGCGATGAGGGCCCCCAGCACCGTGAAGACGATGCCGAGGCCGATGCGACGCCCGATGCGGCCCTTGCGCTTCTTCGGAGCACCGTCGGCTCCCGCCGATGCGCGCGAGGAGCCGCCACCGTTGCCGCCACGACGGCGGGTGGGTGGGTCGGAGGGCGATCCGGGACCGGAGATCACCTGGTCCCAGTCCATCTTCCCGTCATCGTTCGCCACGTGCACACCCTTCCCTGCGCTGTTCCGAACTCCCAGACTACGCACGGAGTCTGGGAATCCTCCATGGAGTGTGGTGTGACCGACCTTTGGGGAGCGGTCCGCGGCTTCAGTCCCACTGCTCCTCGGGACGACCCTCCTCGGCCCACAGGGTGTGGAAGGTACCCGGCTTGTCGGTGCGGTGGTAGGTGTGGGACCCGAAGAAGTCCCGCTGACCCTGGACCAGCGCCGCGGGGAGCCTCTCCGCACGCACCGTGTCGAAGTAGGACAGGGAGGAGCCGAACACCGGGATCGGCACCCCCGCAGAGGCCGCGAGCGCCACGACCCGGCGCAGTGACGGCACCGCGTCCTGGATGCGGGTGGCGAAGGGCTCCGCGGCCAGCAGCAACGGGAGGTCCGGGGCGGAGTCGTAGGCCCGTGAGATGTCGTCGAGGAAGGCAGCGCGGATGATGCACCCTGCCCTCCAGATGCGCGCGAGCGCACCCTTGTCGATGTCCCAGTGGTAGATGAGCCCGCCCTCGGTGATCTCGTCGAAACCCTGGGAGTAGGCGACGATCTTCGAGGCGAACAGCGCCTGGCGCACGTCCTCCACGAAGGCGTCGCGGTCGGTGACCTCCAGGGGGGCGGCATGTCCGTTGAGGACCCGTGCGGCCGCCCTCTGAGCCGTGCCGGAGGACGCACCGCGCGCGAAGGTGGCCTCACCGATGGCGGTGACCGGCACGGCCAGGTCCAGCGCTGTCTGGACCGTCCACTTGCCGGTGCCCTTCTGGGAGGCCTGGTCCACGATGAGGTCCACCAGTGGGGTCCCGGTGGCCGCGTCGACCTGACGGAGCACCTCGGCGGTGATCTCGATGAGGTAGGAGTTCAGCTCACCGGTGTTCCACTGGGAGAAGATGTCGGCGATCTCGGCGGGCCCGGTGCCCAGCCCGTGTCGCAGCAGGTCGTACGCCTCGGCGATGACCTGCATGTCGGCGTACTCGATGCCGTTGTGCACCATCTTGACGAAGTGGCCCGCTCCGTCAGGGCCGATGTGGGTGCAGCAGGGGACGCCCTCGTAGTGGGCGGAGATCTTCTCGAACATGGGCCCGAGGCGGTCGTAGGACTCCGTGGTGCCGCCGGGCATGATGGAGGGTCCCCACAGGGCACCCTCCTCACCACCGGAGACGCCGGCCCCGACGAAGTGCAGGCCGCGCTCACGCGCCCAGGCCTCGCGGCGGATGGTGTCGGTGAACAGCGAGTTCCCGCAGTCCACGATGATGTCGCCCGACTCCATGCGCTCGGCGAGCTGCTCCATGACGGCGTCGGTGGCGGCCCCTGCCTGGACCATGATGATGGCCACGCGGGGTCGCTCCAGGGACCGGATGAAGTCGTCGATGTCCAGGGAGGGCACGAAGACGCCCTCGGAGCCGTCTCCGTGGGCGGCGACGAGGTTCTCGGTACGGGTGGGTGACCGGTTGAACACGGCGGTGCGGTACCCGTTGCGCGCGAGGTTCCGCGCCAGGTTCGAACCCATCACGCCGAGCCCGTAGACGCCGATGTCCGCGCTGGCTGCCGCTGGGGTGGGGATGGTCATGTGGTTCTTCCTTCACGAGGGCGGGGCGGACACTCCCTCCCGCCGGACTCCCCGGGCGCCCGGGGGCGTGGCTCCCATCCTAGGGCGCTCGCGTCAGGCCGTCAGGAGGGCCCGTCGTGCGGTCCCCGGACGCACGAGGAGCACCAGGACGACCACGACGAGG
>JAKECL010000034.1 GCA_030460725.1 Propionibacterium sp. | reverse complement strand
TGGGCGGGCAGGTCGGGGAGGGACGCACCGAGGACGGAGTACTGGGTACCGAAGCCGCTGACGGCGAAGGACAGGGCGACCACTGCGAAGATCCAGCCCGCAGGATGGGAGCTGCGACGAAGGACCAGGGCGGCGACGGGCGCATAGACCGCGGCGAGGAGCGCGTCGGGGAGGAAGAACTCCGGGTGGATCTCGAAATCGAGTTCTGCGGGGGAACGGGCGGCCAGGAGTGCACACACGCCGCCGCCGAGGAGCAGTGCCCACGCGAGGACCCACACCCCGGTGCCGACCCAGCGGCGCCACGGGGTGGTCTCCGCCTGCACCTTCGCATCCACGTGGCTGCCACCCTGTCGCTCATCGTTGCCCGATTATGGACCGGGAGGAGTCCCGGGGCACAGGGACACGTGTCCCGCGCGCGCAGGACCCCGGTGCCCAAGGGGCACCGGGGTCCACGACATGCGTGTCCGGGTGGGAATCAGATGTTGTAGTAGAGCTGGAACTCGTAGGGGTGGGGGTAGTTGCGCAGCGGGGCGACCTCGTTGGTCTCCTTGTAGTCCAGCCAGGTGTCGATGAGGTCCTGGGTGAAGACGTCGCCCTCGGTGAGGAAGTCGTGGTCCTCCGCCAGGCTCGCCAGGGCCGAGTCCAGGGAGCTGGGCAGCTTGGCGATGTCCTCGTACTCGGCCGGGGGCAGCTCGTAGAGGTCCTTGTCGATCGGGGCGGCAGGCTCGATGCGGTTGCGGATACCGTCCAGGCCCGCCATCAGGCAGGCGGAGAAGGACAGGTAGGGGTTCGCCGAGGGATCGGGCACGCGGTACTCGACGCGCTTGGCCTTGGGCGAGGTGCCGGTGACGGGGATGCGGATGCACGCGGAGCGGTTGCGGGCCGAGTACACGAGGTTGACGGGGGCCTCGAAGCCGGGGACCAGACGGCGGAAGGAGTTCACCGAGGGGTTGGTGAAGGCCAGCAGGGCCGGAGCGTGCTTGAGCAGGCCACCGATGTACCAGCGGGCCGTGTCGGACAGGGAGCCGTAGCCGCGCTCGTCGTAGAAGAGGGGCTCGCCACCCTTCCACAGGGACTGGTGGGTGTGCATGCCCGACCCGTTGTCACCGAAGACCGGCTTGGGCATGAAGGTCGCGGACTTGCCGAACTGGGCGGCCGTGTTCTTGACCACGTACTTGAACTTCATCATGTCGTCGGCCGCCGTGGTCAGCGAGGCGAAACGGTAGTTGATCTCGTGCTGCCCGGCGGAGCCGACCTCGTGGTGGGCGCGCTCGATGTCGAGGCCCACGGCCTGGAGGTTCGTGACCATCTGGTCACGCAGGTCGACGAAGTGGTCATTGGGGGAGACCGGGAAGTATCCCCCCTTCACGCCCAGCTTGTAGCCCAGGTTGCCGCCCTCCTCCTCGCGTCCGGTGTTCCAGAACGCCTCGGCGGAGTCCACGGAGTAGAAGGTGTACTCGGGCTTGACCTGGTAGCGCACGTCGTCGAAGAGGTAGAACTCTGCCTCGGCGCCGATGAAGCAGGTGTCGGCGATCCCGGTGGACTTCAGGTAGGCCTCGGCCTTGGAGGCCACCTGGCGGGGGTCACGCGAGAAGGGCTCGTCGGTGAAGGGGTCCACGATCGAGAAGTTGACGATCAGCGTCTTCGCCTCACGGAACGGGTCGAGGAAGGCCGAGGTCGGATCGGCAATGAGCTTCATGTCCGACTCGTGGATCGCGGTGAAGCCGCGCACGGAGGACCCGTCGAACATGACGCCGTCTTCGAGGGCAGCACCCTTGAACTCGGCGGCGGGCACGGTGAAGTGCTGCTGGACCCCAGGCAGGTCGCAGAAGCGGACGTCGACGAACTGGACGCCTTCGCGGTCGATGAAATCCACGACCTCGTCGGAGTTGCTGAACATGGGGTGTCCTTCCCGGAGACTGTGCAGGCTGGGCGGGTGACGCGGTGCCTCCCGGTCAAGACCCTGCAAACCGATGACAAAATGGAGTGTAGCGGGGAGTCGGGAGCCCTCCAGACGCCTCGTCCGCATGTTGGTCCTCGATCGGCCGTACGGCTGCTCTGGCGGCATCCTTGAACACCGGCGATACGACCTTGACCCGTTCTTGGTCCACGGGCCCTTCGCGGCCCCGCCCGGGAGACGACACCACAGGGGGTCCCCATGAACCATCAGGAAGCCGGCCGGCCCCAGGCCATCGGCCTCTACGATCCGGCCAACGAGCACGATGCCTGTGGCATCGCCTTCGTCGCCACGCTCACGGGTCCTCCCACGCACACCATCGTCGAGCAGGGCCTCCTGGCCCTGGAGAAGCTCGACCACCGTGGCGCGGTGGGGGCGGAGGAGAACTCCGGTGACGGCGCGGGAATCCTCATCCAGCTCCCCGACGAGTTCTTCCGGGAGACCATCCGCCCCGACCTTCCGCGAGTCGGCTCCTATGCGGCCGGCCTCGTCTTCCTGCCGGGCGCCCACGACGGGCGCGTGGAGCTCTCGCGGGCCGTGGCAGCGGTGGAACGCATCACGCGTGAGGAAGGGCTGCGCGTCCTGGCCTGGCGCGACGTCCCCGTGGACGACACGGGCGTGGGCCCCACCGCCCGCGGATCCATGCCGACCTTCCGCCAGCTCCTGGTCGCCGACCAGCACAACCGGCGCTCCGGACGCGACCTGGAGGTCGCGGCCTACCGGGTCCGTCGACGCTGCGAGCACGAGGCCGGGGTGTACATGACGGGTCTGTCCACCCAGACCTTCGTCTACAAGGGCATGCTCACCACGATGCAGCTGCCGGAGTTCTTCACCGATCTCTCCCACCCGACGCTCACCTCGCGCCTGGCCCTCGTCCACTCCCGCTTCTCCACCAACACCTTCCCCTCCTGGCGCCTCGCCCAGCCCTTCCGCATGGTCGCCCACAACGGTGAGATCAACACCGTGCGCGGCAACCGGAACTGGATGAGCGCCCGCGAGGGTCAGCTCGCCAGCCCCGTGCTCGGGGAGATGGCACCCCTGCTGCCCATCACCACCGATGCGGTCTCCGACTCCGCCTCCCTGGACGAGGTCCTGGAGCTCCTGGTCCTCTCGGGACGTTCCCTACCCCAGGCCGTCGCCATGATGGTGCCCGAGGCCTGGGAGAACAACGACCAGATGGATCCCGGGCTGCGCGCGTTCTACAAGTACGCCTCCACCATCATGGAGCCCTGGGACGGCCCGGCCGCCGTGACCTTCACCGACGGACACCTCATCGGAGCCGTCATGGACCGCAACGGGCTGCGCCCCGGCCGCTGGCAGGTCACCGAGGACGGTCTGGTGGTGCTCGCCTCCGAGACCGGGGTCCTGGGCATCCCCGACTCCCAGATCCGGGCCAAGGGGCGCCTGGAGCCCGGCTCCATGTTCCTCGTCGACCTCGATGCGGGGCGCATCGTCCCCAACTCGGAGATCAAGGACGCCCTCGCGGGTCAGGCGCCCTGGGGGGAGTGGCTGGAGGAGAAGCTCGTCCATCTCACCGACCTGCCCGAGCGTGAGCACATCGACCACTCCCACTCCTCCGTCCTGCGTCGCCAGCAGGAGTTCGGCTACACGCAGGAGGACCTCGACATCATCCTCACGCCCATGGCGGTCTCCGGCGCCGAGGCGCTGGGCTCCATGGGCTCCGACACTCCCATCGCGGTGCTCTCCGCCCGTCCGCGCCTGCTCTTCGACTACTTCCAGGAGCTCTTCGCACAGGTGACGAACCCGCCGCTGGACGCGATCCGCGAGGAACTCGTGACGGCGCTCGGCACGACCGTGGGCCCGCAACCCAATCTGTTGGAGGACTCGCCGGAGCACGCCCGCAAGCTGGAGATCGACTTCCCCGTCATCGACTCCGACCAGCTCGCCCAGATCTCACACATCGGGACAGCGCGGGCAGGCAAGGGATTCACCTCGCGTGTCATCCGCTGCCTCTACCGGGTCTCGGGTGGGGGGAGCTCCCTGGAGGAGGCCCTGGAGGACATCTTCCGTCAGGCGGATGCCGCCATCGACGAGGGCGTCTCCTTCCTCGTCCTCTCGGATCGCGAATCCAATGCGGAGATGGCCCCGATCCCCTCACTGCTGGCCACCTCCGCCCTGCACCACCACCTCCTGCGCCGCCAGACCCGCACCCAGGTGGGCCTGATCGTGGAGGCCGGGGACGTCCGCGAGGTCCACCACGTCGCGCTCCTCGTCGGCTACGGCGCGGCCGCCGTCAATCCCTACCTCGCCATGGAGTCGGTGGAGTCCATGGCCCGCGACGGGCAGCTGGGGGAGACGACCCCGGCCGCCGCGGTCGCCCACCTCATCAAGGCACTCGGCAAGGGAGTGCTCAAGGTGATGTCGAAGATGGGCATCTCGACGGTGTCCTCCTACTGCGGGGCCCAGGTCTTCCAGACCGTCGGCCTCTCCCAGGACTTCGTGGACCGCTTCTTCTCCGGTACCGCCAGCCCGCTCGGCGGGGTGGGCATCGACGTGATCGCCGCCGAGGTCGCCTCCCGCCACGCCATCGCCTACCCGCCTTCGGGAATCTCCCCGGCCCACCGGACCCTCGACGTGGGTGGGGAGTACAAGTGGCGGCGCGAGGGCGAGGCGCACCTCTTCAACCCCGAGACCATCGCGCGCCTCCAGACCGCCACGCGCACGCAGTCACGCCAGGTGTTCCGCTCCTACACCGATGGTGTGGACGACCAGTCGCGCAGGCTCATGACCCTGCGCGGCATGATGCGGCTGCGCACCGAGGAGGTCGAACCCGTCCCCCTGGAAGAGGTGGAACCCGTCTCGGAGATCGTCAAGCGCTTCGCCACGGGGGCGATGTCCTTCGGGTCCATCTCCCAGGAGGCCCACGAGACCATGGCCATCGCCATGAACGCGCTGGGCGCGCGCTCGAACACGGGCGAGGGCGGGGAGTCCCCCGAGCGCCTGCGCGACCCGAAGCGCAACTCTGCGATCAAGCAGGTCGCCTCGGGACGTTTCGGGGTGACAGCGGACTACCTCACCCACTCCCGTGACATCCAGATCAAGATGGCCCAGGGCGCCAAGCCGGGCGAGGGCGGACAGCTGCCCGCCCAGAAGGTCTACCCCTGGGTCGCCAAGGAACGCCATTCCACGCCCGGGGTCGGCCTGATCTCACCGCCGCCCCACCACGACATCTACTCCATCGAGGACCTCAAGCAGCTGATCTCGGACCTCAAGAACGCCAACCCCGAGGCTCGGGTCCACGTCAAGCTCGTCTCCGAGGTCGGTGTGGGCACCGTGGCGGCGGGTGTCTCCAAGGCGCGCGCCGACGTGGTGCTCATCTCCGGTGCAGACGGTGGAACGGGGGCTGCACCCCTGACTTCCCTCAAGCACGCGGGTGCCCCCTGGGAGATCGGACTGGCCGAGACCCAGCAGACCCTGGTCCTCAACGACCTGCGCGACCGCATCGTCGTCCAGGCCGACGGCCAACTCAAGACGGGGCGTGACGTCATCGTGGCGGCCCTGCTCGGCGCGGAGGAGTTCGGCTTCGCCACTGCTCCGCTCGTGGTCTCCGGTTGCATCATGATGAGGGTGTGCCAGAAGGACACCTGCCCGGTGGGCGTGGCCACGCAGAATCCCGAGCTGCGCTCCCGCTACACGGGCAAGCCGGAGTACGTCATCAACTTCTTCACCTTCATCGCCGAACAGGTCCGCGAGATGCTCGCCTCCCTGGGTCTGCGCTCCATCGAGGAGGCCGTGGGTCGCTCCGACCTGCTCGACGTCTCCGATGCGGTCGACCACTGGAAGGCCTCGGGTCTGGACCTGGAACCGGTGTTCCAGAGGATCGAGCCCCGTCCGGGATCCTTCCTGCACCAGGTCCACGGCCAGGAGCACCACCTGGAGGACGTCCTCGACCGACGCCTCATCACCCTGTCCGCCCCCGCCCTGGAGCGGCGCGAACCGGTGACGATCGAGGCGGAGATCCACAACACCGACCGCACCACCGGAGCGATGCTCGGACACGAGATCGCACGTCGCTACGGAGACCACGGCCTGGCTGCAGACACCATCTCGATCCGCCTCACCGGCTCCGCAGGTCAGTCGCTGGGGGCGTTCCTGCCCCAGGGGGTCTCGATCACGGTGGAGGGGGACGCGAACGACTACGTCGGCAAGTCCCTGTGCGGGGGCACCGTCGCGGTGCGTCCCTCGCGCACCGCGAAGTTCGCGGCCCATGAGAACACGGTGGCCGGGAACGTGCTGGGCTACGGCGCGACCTCCGGCGAGCTCTACGTCTCGGGTCGTGTCGGCGAGCGCTTCGGCGTGCGCAACTCGGGTGCGACCCTGGTCTGTGAGGGCACCGGTGACCACGCCCTGGAGTACATGACGGGCGGTGAGGTCCTGGTCCTGGGTCGCACCGGACGCAATGTCGCGGCAGGGATGTCGGGTGGGTCCGGCTACCTGCTGGACTTCGACTCGGGGCTGCTCAACCCGCAGGTCCAGGCGCAGCTGACGGTCTCGGGGCTGTCCGATGCCGACGGCGAGCGTGTGGCCCTGCTCCTGCGCCGCCATGTCGAGTTGACGGGGTCCTCGGTGGCGCAACGACTCCTGGACGACCTTCCGGCGTCCCTGGCACGATTCACCCGCATCCAGCCCACGCAATTCGCCCAGGTCACCGAGATCCTCTCCGAGGCGGACGCCTCGGGTGTGGACCGTGAGGACCCCGAGGTGTGGCAGAAGATTCTGGAGGTGTCCCATGGCTGATCCCAAGGGTTTCCTGAAGGTCCGGGAGCGCGAGTTGCCGGCACGTCGGCCGGTGCCCGTGCGCATCCGTGACTTCAACGAGGTCTACGAGGAGCAGGAGATCGGCGTCGTGGAACGCCAGGCGGGGCGCTGCATGGACTGCGGCACGCCGTTCTGCCACTACGGATGCCCGCTGGGCAACCTCATCCCCGAGTGGAACACACTCGGCTGGAAGGGGGACTGGCGCAGCGCCATCGAGCGGCTCCACGCCACCAACAACTTCCCCGACTTCACCGGGAGGCTGTGCCCCGCGCCCTGCGAGTCCGCGTGCGTGCTGTCCATCAACCAGCCCGCGGTGACGATCAAGAACGTCGAGCACACGGCGGTCGACCACGCCTTCGACGAGGGGTGGGTCACGCCCCAGATCCCCCAGAAGCTCACCGGCTTCACGGTGGCTGTCGTCGGTTCGGGTCCTGCGGGACTGGCCACCGCCCAGCAGCTCACCCGCGCCGGTCACACGGTGGCCGTGTTCGAGCGCGCCGATGCCGTGGGCGGACTCATGCGCTACGGCATCCCCGAGTTCAAGATGGAGAAGGCGGTCCTGGACCGCCGTCTCGACCAGATGCGCGCCGAGGGGACCCGCTTCCACACGGGGGTCGATGTGGGAACGGACGTGACGGGGGAGGACCTCCTGGAGCGTTTCGACGCCGTCGTCCTCACGACGGGATCCACGGTGGGGCGGGACCTGCCCGCCCCCGGACGTGAACTGGCCGGCATCCACCAGGCCGTCGACTACCTGACCCGCTCCACCAAGCACGTCCACGGGGACGCGGAGGTCGACTGGATCAGTGCCGAGGGCAAGGACGTCGTCATCATCGGCGGCGGTGACACGGGTGCTGACTGCCTGGGCACTGCCATCCGGCAGGGTGCGCGCTCGGTCACCAGCCTGGAGATCATGCCCCAGCCTCCCGAGGAGCGAACGGCCGCAGACCCGTGGCCGACCTACCCGCGTCTCTTCCGTGTGGCCTCGGCCCACGAGGAGGGCGGGGAACGCCTCTACGCGGTCTCCACCGCCGAGTTCCTCGGGGACGAGGAGGGGCGGGTCGCGCAGCTGCGCCTGAGCGAGGTGAAGTTCTCCGGCGGGCGTTTCGAGCCGGTGGAGGGCACGGAGCGGGTCATCCCCGCCCAGCTGGTGCTCCTGGCCATGGGCTTCACCGGGGTGGAGCGCGAGGGTCTCGTCGAGCAACTCGGCCTGGAGGTCGATGCCCGCGGGCGCGTGGTGCGTGACGAGAAGTGGACGACGACCCACCCGGGAGTGTTCGTTGCCGGGGACGCGGGACGCGGCCAGTCGCTCATCGTGTGGGCCATTGCCGAGGGTCGCTCGGCTGCGGCCTCCGTCGACGAGTACCTGCGCGGTCGCACCGAGTTGCCGGCCCCGGTCGCTCCCACCGACGTCCAGTACCGCCCCTGATCGCGAAGTCCGTCCTGATTCCTGCCGAAGTCCGTCCTGTTTCGGCGCGAGGTCCGTCCTCGTTCCTGCCGAAGTCCGTTCTGTTTCGGCGCGAGGTCCGTCTATTTGCGGCACGAAGTCCGTTCCCGACGGGTCGGAACGTCGAGTCCACTCAGCTCCGCTCAGCTCAGCTCAGCTCAGGAGGATCTTCACGGGTCGAGGTGGCGTGCGCCGACACCTGCGCACGACCTCGCGCGTGACGGCGTCCGGATCGGAGTAGTCCGCAGGGGAGAAGCGCAGGACGATCAGTCCGATGGATTCCAGCGCCTTCTGGCGCACCATCTGGCGCTCATAGGAGCGATGGACCTCGGCGATGGCACCGGCGGCGCCCTCGTGCTTGCCCCGTGAGTCCGACTCGAGGACGACCCCCCACGGCGGCAACTCGACGTCGACGTAGTAGTCGCGCCCGTCCACGCGATGGTGAACCTGGGTACGGACCTCGGTGAATCCGGCTGAGCGGAGGATCCACACGAGGATCCGTTCAGGGACGGACTCGCAGGCGGCGTCCGCACAGGAGATGACGGCGCGCGCCTTCCTGACCCCACGTCGGGCCCGTATGTCGCGAAGCCTGCCCGACACGTGGGCGCGCGCGGCCTCCTCGCGCGCGCGGCTGGCACCAACCTTCTCGTGGAAGCGGCTGAAGGCGCTCATCTGACGCAGCGCTGCGGAGACTGCGACGCTTGACTGCTTCGCAGGGAGGTGGAGGGCGCACAGGGCAGCGGTGGTGGCGAGGTCGGGGAGGTGGAGCCCTGCGTCGAGTGCGGAGAGGTGTCCCTCCTCGATGTCCGCCTGGTGGCGGACCAGGCGTACCGGGGGGACGAGGCCGGCCGCGGAACAGTCCGCGGGGATCCTGATCTCGGGCAGATACTCGGTGCGGCGGCGGACACTTCCGGGTCGCGCGATGTGGATGTCGAAGAGATCCGAGACTGTCTCGATCCCATGGGCGAAGGCCGCTGCCTGGGCGATGAGGATCCAGCCCGGGGACAGTGCGAGGCCGACGGCGCAGATCCTGGCGGCGCTCACTCGACGCGCGGCATCCCATTTGTCGAGGGCGGCGGCGAGATAGCACGTGTGGACCAGGACATTGCGGAACACGGGAGTGAGCTCGCCGCAGGCTCGTCCCGAGGCGCATCTCTTCGCGGTGCGCCGCGTGGAGACCACGAGGTGGGGGAGCGCACGCTCGATCTCGCGGTGTCCGCTCACGACTCCACCCCCCAACCTCAGTTCCTGTCCGATGTTGCCCTTGAGCTCAACGCCAACCCGGTACTGACCGTGGGCCCGGCCTCGGCCTCAACCCTGCAGAGAGTCCATTCGACATGAACTGAGACGAATCGGCAAGGAGGTCGTGGGCAGAGTGTGGACCGTGGGCCACGCCGGGGGAGACGGGCGTGAGGTTGAGCATGCCCTTCGGACACCACCGTGGTGTTCGGCGCCCTTGTGGAGAGGATTTGATGGCAGAACGAGCCTGAACCGCACAGTGGTGTCCGTGGCAGCTCTCGAACAGGGAGGTGGTGTCCTGAGCGGGGTGGTCCAGACTGAGCGGCAGCCGCACCGCGGCGCTGTGCGGAGGAGATGCTCCCAGGATCACTCTTCCATTCGCCACCATTCTGAGGAGGTGGTCCCGGCTGCCTGCTGTGGGC
>JAKECL010000033.1 GCA_030460725.1 Propionibacterium sp. | reverse complement strand
CCCCTCCCGGGGTGAAGATGTAGGAGGTCGCCCAAAAATAACCCCATCAGCCTGACTCCGCTCCACAGAGGATGTGGGAGGACTTCGTGGCGCAGGCGCGCCTGGTGAGCCCCTCCAACAGACGCCACCTCACCGTCGTGGTGGTGGGCACAGGCCTGGCCGGTGCCGGGGCCGCGGCTGCCCTGGCGGAGATGGGGTTCCGTGTGCAGGTGGTGACCGCCCACGACACCCCCAGGCGCGCCCACTCGGTGGCAGCGCAGGGAGGGATCAATGCCGCACGGGCCCGACGCGTGGACGGTGACCATCTGGCCCGCTTCGTGCGCGACACCGTGAAGGGCGGGGACTTCCGGGCCCGGGAGTCCGAGGCCTGGCGTCTGGGTGAGGAGTCCGCTCGCGTCATCGACCACATGAACGCCCTGGGCGTCCCCTTCGCCAGGGAGTACGGCGGGTCGCTGTCCACACGCTCCTTCGGTGGCGTGCAGGTCTCGCGCACCTACTACTCCCGCGGTCAGACGGGCCAGCAACTCCAGGTGGCCGCCTCCTCCGCACTCATGCGGCAGGTTGCAGCGGGTCATGCTTCCCTGTGGGTGCGCCACGAGGTCTGGGACCTCGTGCTGCGCGACGGACGCGCCGCAGGGGTCGTCCTCCGCGACCTCACCACCGGTGCGTTGAGGGTTCTTCCGGCCCACGCCGTGGTGATGGCCACGGGAGGCTACGGCAACCTCTACTTCCACTCCACCCTGGCCAAGAACTCCAATGCCACCGCCATCTGGCGTGCTCACCGGGCAGGTGCGGCCTTCGCCTCGCCCTCGTTCATCCAGTTCCACCCCACCGCGCTGCCGGTGTCCACTCCCTGGCAGTCCAAGACGACCCTGATGTCGGAGTCCCTGCGCAATGACGGACGCATCTGGGTGCCGCTGCAACCCGGTGACGACCGCCCGCCCTCGCAGATCCCCGAGGACCAGCGTGACTACTACCTGGAGCGCAAGTACCCCGCCTTCGGCAACCTCACACCCCGCGACATCGCCTCGCGCGCCGCGCGCGCGGAGATCGACTCCGGCCACGGCGTGGGGCCCCTGCACAACTCCGTCTACCTCGACTTCCGCGACGCCCTCACGCGCCTGGGACGCGACACCATCGCCGAGCGCTACGGCAACCTCTTCGAGATGTACCGGGACTCCACCGGCGAGGATCCCTACACCCGCCCCATGCGCATCGCCCCGGGCGCCCACTTCACCATGGGTGGCCTGTGGGTGGACTACCGGCTGATGTCCACCATTCCCGGGCTCTTCGTGGCGGGTGAGGCCAATGCCGCCTACCACGGGGCCAATCGACTCGGCGCGAACTCCCTGCTGGCGGCCTGCGTGGACGGGGCCTTCACCATTCCCCGCACCGTCCCCGACTACCTGGCAGGACTCCTGGGACACGACCTGGTGGAGCAGGACGACCCGGCGGTGGTCACTGCCCTGGAGCGGGTCCGGACGCGTGCCCGCGCCCTGACAGACATCGGGGGATCCACTCCCGCGAAGGTCTTCCACCGCAGGTTGGGGGAGATCATGTACCGCGACTGTGGGGTGGTGCGCGAGCGGGCGGGCCTGGAGCGCGGCATTGCCGCCGTCGCCCAGCTGCGCGCCGACTTCCACCGTGACCTGCGCGTGAGCGGAGGGACCGAGGAGTACAACCAGGACCTCGTGGAGGCCGCCCGCGTGGAGGACTACCTGGAACTCGCCGAGCTCATGTGCGTGGACGCCTGGCACCGTGAGGAGTCCTGCGGTGCCCACTTCCGCGCCGAACACCAGACACAGGGAGAGGCACTGCGCGACGACGAGCACTGGATGCTCACCTCGGCGTGGACCAGCTCGGGGTGGGGAGGTGGGCCCGGTGGAGCAGCACCGGAGCCGCGCCTGACCCACCACGCGGAGTTCCTCACCTTCCGCAGTGTCGACATCGCCACCAGGAGCTATGCATGAGACTCGACGTGGAGGTCTGGCGCCAGGACGGTCCCGGCGCCAGCGGCGCCTTTGTCACCTACGACGTGCCCGACTGCGACCCGCGCATGTCCGTGCTGGAGCTGCTCGACCACCTCAATGAGCAGCTCACCGCTCGCACAGAGGCGCCGATTGCCTTCGAGTCGGACTGCCGCGAGGGGATCTGCGGGGCCTGCGGGCTGACCGTGGACGGGCGTCCCCACGGCTGGGCGGACAACCTGCCGGCTTGTCACCAGAGGCTGGGGGAGCGCGAGGACGGTGCCCGTATCCGCCTGGAGCCACTGCGCAGCGGCCTCTTCCCCGTGGTGCGCGACCTCGTGGTGGACCGCGGTGTCCTCGACGACGTGGTGCTCCAGGGCGGGTTCGCCTCCGTGGACACGGGTCTGGCCCCGGACGCCGACACCGTGCCCGTCGCGCACCACGCGGCAGAGGAGTCCCTCGACCTTGCGGCCTGCATCGGCTGCGGGGCCTGCGTGGCGGCCTGCCCCAATGGCTCGGCTGCGCTCTACGCCGGGGCCCGCATCGCCCATCTCGCCTCCCTGCCCATCCCCGCCCTGGAGCGCGCCGGGCGTGCCCGGTCCATCTCCCGGGTGGTGGACGAGGAGTTCGGGCCGTGCTCGGGATACGGGGAGTGCGCGCGGGTGTGCCCGGCGGACATCCCCCTGGGTGCGGTGGCCATGGTCGCGCGCGAGCGCTGGGGTGCCGCCCTGCACCCCACGCGCACCTGACCCCTTCTTCCCTCCCCGCCGAAGTCCGTCCCGGTTCCAGCCGAAGTCCGTCCTGTTCTCTCGCGAGGTCCGTCCTCGTCCAGGCGGCGACCCCGCGGGCCGGGAGACCCGCGGGGGTTCAGGCGCCGGAGGGGCCGACCTCGTCGATGTCGAGCGAGGACCTTGCGCGCCTGCGCCGACGCCTGCGCGAGGACCCCACGGGGCTCCACCCGCGGGCGGAGGGCGAGGTGCCCACCGAGGGAGAGGCGGAGCGGTAGACCACATAGGGGCGCGACACGTAGCCCAGCGGCGCCGAGACGGCGTGCACCAGGCGGGTGAAGGGCCACACGGCGAAGAGCAGGAAGCCCGCCACGACGTGCAGCTTGAAGGCGAGGGGCACATCGGCCATGAGCTCGGGCCGGGGCTGGAAGGAGAGGATCGAGCGCAGCCACGGGGAGATCGTCTCCCGGTAGTCGTAGCCCTCACCGCCGGTACCCAGGATCTGCTGGGTGAGGGTCGCGAACCCGCCCAGCAGGATCGCCAGGGTGAGGAAGGCATACATGACCAGGTCACTGCGGCTGGTGGCCAGGCGGACCGAGCGGATGACGAAACGCCGGTAGAGCAGACCCACCAACCCCACGATCGTCATGACGGCGGCGATGGCTCCCGGGATGGTCGCGATGAGGTGGTAGGTGTGCTCGTGGACGCCCCAGGCGGTGGTCCAGGACTTCGGAACCAGCAGCCCCATGAAGTGTCCCAGGGCCACCAGCAGGATCCCGTAGTGGAACAGGGGGGAGGAGATGCGCAGCATCTTCGACTCATACAGCTCGGAGGAGCGGCTGGTCCAGCCGAACCGGTCACTGCGCCAGCGCCACACCATGCCCACGACCAGCAGCGTGAGACTCACATAGGGCAGGACGACCCACAGCAGGGTGCTCATCGCAGACCCCCATCCGCCCCGGCAGGGCCACTTGTCGGGAAGGGCAGGGCAGTCCCCGTGCCGACCATCTCCGAGGGCGGCCCCTGGGTGACGAGGCGCTGGTAGCGTGCCTCCGTCTCCGCATCCACCGGGGGAAGCGTCCGGCACAAAGCGTCCAGGAGGTGGGCCCAGGGGGAGTCGAGGCCGTGCAGGGCTGCGCGCATGACCTCGATCCCCTCGTGGTGGGCGGCCAAGAGTTCCAGGACGATCGGGTCACCGGAGCGTCCCGAGAGCTCCAGGACGAGGGGCAGGTAGTCGGCCAACTCGTCCCGGTCCTGCTCGAAGCCGATGGCGCGCATGAGGTCCCGGAAGCCGAGGATGGCGACGCCGCGCTGACGGGTGTCCCCGGTGGCGTAGTAGGACAGGTAGAGGGTGCAGCGCCTCTGTTGGTCGAAGGTGTCGACATAGGCCTCCTCCACGGCGCGCGTGCCGACCTGCTGCGCCCAGTCGAGGTAGGCCTCGATGTCGGCGCGGATGGGGGCGGGCAGGGTGTCCAGGGACTCCCGGGCGGCGTCCATGACCTGGGGGAAGTCTGCGCGCGGGTAGTCCAGGAGGACGGAGAGGGTCATGTGGGGCGGTGCGCACCTGCCAGGGTGTGCACGCGACGGTGGCAACAGGGTCGATGGGGCGTGCGCTGACGAATCGGGCGCTCATGACTGGTCCTTCCCGCTGGTGGGGTACAGGCCGGAGGCGTGGGAGTCCCCGTCCCAGGTGAGCAGGTTGACGCGCACGCCCTGGGGCCGGGGCACGCTCGGTGTCCCCACCGACGTGGTCTCCTGGCCGTGGAAGGCGGAGACCGAGCAGGCCTGCGGTGCGCCGGACCCCAGTCCGGCTGCGGCTGCCGCGGCATCGGGACCCAGAGAGGCGATCCCGCGGGGAGTCTCGGGGTGGTTGGTGGGGATGACGTAGCGGTCGTCGTACTTGGCGATGGCCAGCAGACGGTACATGCGCTGCAGGTCCTCCCCGGTCATCCCGACGGCCCCGGCGATCTCCTCACTGCCCTCGCGGCCCAGGTCGATGTCGCGCATGTAGGAGCGCATGGCGCCCAGGCGTCGCAGGACACGCTCCACCACGCGGGTGTCCCCGGCGGTGAAGAGCTCGGCCAGGTAGTCCAGGGGGATGCGCATCTGGGAGATGGCGCTGAGCAGCACCCGGTGGTCCTCGCCGTCCGACCCGGAGGCGGAGACGGCGTCGACCACGGGGGACAGGGGCGGCACGTACCAGACCATGGGCAGCGTCCGGTACTCCGGGTGCAGGGGCAGCGCCACCTCATAGGTGTCGATGAGGTCCCAGATGGGGGACTGCTGGGCGGCGGTGATCCAGTCCTGGGGGATGTCCTGGGCCAGGGCGCCGGCCACGACCGCGGGGGGGTGGGGGTCCAGCAGCACGGAACGCTGGGCCATGTAGAGGTCCTGGGGGTCCTCCGTGGCCGCGACCTCACCGACGCGGTCGGCGTCGTAGAGCAGGACACCAAGGTAGCGCAGGCGTCCCACGCAGGTCTCGGAGCACACGGTGGGCTGGCCCACCTCCAGGCGCGGGTAGCACAGGGTACACTTCTCGGCCTTGCCGGTGGAATGGTTGAAGTAGACCTTCTTGTAGGGGCACGCCGACACACACATGCGCCAGCCGCGGCAGGCGTCCTGGTCCACCAGGACGATGCCGTCCTCCGTGCGCTTGTACATGGCGCCCGAGGGGCAGGCGGAGACGCAGGTGGGGTTGAGGCAGTGCTCGCAGATGCGGGGCAGGTAGAACATGAAGGTCTGCTCGATCTGGGCCTGCACCCTGGTGGAGATCGCCTGGAGGACGGGATCCTCCTGCATGGTCTCGGGTGCGCCACCCAGGTCGTCGTCCCAGTTGGGACCCCAGGAGATGGTGTCCATCGGTTGGCCGGTGATCTGGGAGACGGGACGGGCGACCGGGAAGGTGGCGGAGTCCCGCGGGGCACTCAGCAGCTTCTCGTACTCGTAGGTCCAGGGTTCGTAGTAGTCCTGGAGCTCAGGCATGCGGGGGTTGGCGAAGATGGTGGTGAGCTCATGGAGACGACCACCCAGGCGGGGCTTGAGCCGCCCGGAGCGCTTGCGCACCCAGCCTCCGCGCCAGCGTTCCTGGTCCTCCCAGGAGCGGGGGTATCCGACGCCGGGGCGGGTCTCGACATTGTTGAACCACATGTACTCCGCGCCCTCGCGGTTCGTCCACGTCTGCTTGCACGTGACGGAGCACGTGTGGCATCCGATGCACTTGTCGAGGTTCATCACCATGGCGATCTGTGCCATGACCTTCATCAGAACGTCACCTCCTGGCTGCGACGGCGGATCAGGGTGACCTCGTCACGCTGGTTGCCCGTGGGGCCGATGTAATTGAACGCGTAGGAATGCTGCGCATAGCCGCCCACCAGGTGGGAGGGCTTGATGAGGATGCGGGTCAGGGAGTTGTGGATGCCTCCGCGTTTGCCCGTGGCCTCCGACAGGGGGGTCCCCACGGTCCGCTCCTGGGCGTGGTACATGAACACCGTGCCCTCGGGGATGCGGTGGGAGACGACGGCGCGCGCCACCACCAGGCCGTTACGGTTGGTGGCCTCCACCCAGTCGTTGTCGCGGACCCCGATCTTCTCGGCGTCCACGGCGCTCATCCAGATCGTCTGGCCCCCGCGCCCCAGGGTGAGCATGTGCAGGTTGTCGAAGTACTGGGAGTGGATCGCCCACTTGTTGTGCGGGGTCAGGTAGCGCACGGCCACCTGGGCCTCGCCTGCCTGGCCGCCGCTCCCCGCTGTCGCGCCGCTCCCCGCGCCTCCGGCGCCTCCGCCCGTGAGGGCTCCCACGGCGGGCTCGCCGTAGAGGTGGTGGAGGTCCAGGGGTGGGCGGAAGGTCGGCAGGGACTCACCCATGTCCCTCATCCAGTCGTGGTCCAGGTAGTAGTGCTGGCGGCCGGTGAGGGTGTGGAAGGGACGCCCTCGTTCGATGTTCTGGACGAAGGCAGAATAGCGGCGGTTGCCGTGTTCGGACCCCGTCCACTCCGGGGAGGTGACGATGGTCTGGGGACCGTGGGCCTGCATCTCGGCCAGGGTGACTCGGCGTTCCTCGTTGCCCCGGGCCAGGTCCGACAAGTGGGTGCCCGTGCGGGCCTCCAGGTCGTGGAAGCCCTGGAGGGCGAGGCGACCATTGGTGGTGCCAGAAAGTGCGAGCACCATGTTCGCCGCCTTGGCGTCGGTGTCCACCAGGGGGCGTCCCGCCCCGGGATGGGAACTGTCAGCCGGGGCCGTGCCGTTGAGGTGGGCGAGGTGCCCGATCTCGACATCGGGCATGAAGTGCACGCCCTTGGTCATCATCCCGACCTTGTCGGACAGGGGACCCAGGGTGTTGAACTTGTCCAGGATCGCGGTGTAGTCCCTCTCCACCGTGACCAGCTTCGGCATCGTGACGCCGGGGACCAGCCCGGTGTCCTCCCGGTCCTGGACCACTCCACCCGGCGTCGCGTACTCGTCGGGGGAGTCATGCGACAGCGGCACGGCCACGACATCGGTCTGGGTGCCCAGGTGGCGCTGCGACATGGTGGAGACCAGGCCCGACAGCGTCTGGAAGACCTGGAAGTCCGTGCGTGACTCCCAGGGCGGATTGATGGCCGCGTCGAAGGCGTGGACGAAGGGGTGCATGTCGGTTGAGGACAGGTCCGTCTTCTCGTACCAGGTGGCCGCGGGCAGCACCACGTCGGAGGACAGGGTGGTGGAGGTGTTGCGGAAGTCGAGCGTGTAGAGCAGGTCGACCTTGCCGCTGGCCGCTGCGTCGCGCCACACCATGGACTGGGGGCGACGCTCCTCCGGGACTTCCTCGGCGTTCACCGCGTTCTCGGTGCCCACCATGTGGCGGTAGAAGAACTCCGCGCCCTTGGCGGAGGACCCCATGAGGTTCGTGCGCCACGAGGCGATGACGCGGGGGAAGTTCTCCGGGTTGTCGGGGTCCTCGCAGGCGAAGTGCAGGCTGCCCTCCCCCAGGCGGTCCACGATCCACTGCCGGGGATCCACCCCGGCCTCCCGGGCCTCCTGGGCCAGGAGCAGCGGGGACTTCGAGAACGTCGGGTAGGAGGGCATCCACCCGCGCTTCATGGATTCCACCAGGGTGTCCGCGGTGGTCATGTCCTGGAAGGAGCCCTCCGACAGGGGGGACTCCAGGCGGGCCACGGGGGTCCCGTCGTAGCGCCACTGGTCGGTGAGCAGGTACCAGAAGCCTGCGGAGATCATCTGACGCGGGGGCCGCTGCCAGTCCAGGGCGAAGGCGTACTGGGCCCACCCGGTGATGGGACGCACCTTCTCCTGACCGACGTAGTGGGCCCATCCGCCACCATTGACACCCTGGGTGGCGCACATGGTGGTCAGCGCCAGGAAGGTCCGGTAGATCTCGTCGGAGTGGTAGAAGTGGTTCGTGCCCGCACCCATGATGATCATCGAGCGGCCGCGGGACTCCACCGCGTTCTGCGCGAAGTCGCGGCCCGCGCGGATAGCCGCCGCGGCGGGCACCCCCGTGAGTTCCTCCTGCCAGGCAGGTGTCCCGGGGGTGGAGGCGTCCTCGTAGCCGGTGGGCCACTGGCCCGGCAGGCCCGCCCGCTCCACCCCGTACTGGGCCAGGAGGATGTCAAAGACGGTGGTGACGTACTCGTCCTCACCCACGCGCAGGGCGGGGACACCGCGGTGCACGACACCCGCGCCCACGCTGCCCTCGCCGTTTCTGCCGGGCAGGTCGAAGCGTGGGAGGAGGACCTCCAAGTCGCAGTGGCCCTGGAGGTCCTCCGCGGAGAGAACGGGGTCCAGCCCCTCCAGTTCGAGGTTCCACCGTCCCGCGCCCGCCTCCCCGTAGTGGTCCGCCAGCGTGCCGCCGGGATCGCTGATCCCGCGGGCCGCGTCCCACACCAGGGGACGGAACTCCGCGTGCTCACTGTGGGCGAGGCCCAGGGCGTCCTCGATGCGGACTCCGGGGGTGGAGGGGTCCACGGCGCCGCCCTCGTCGAGGTCGGAGGCCACCAGGAACTTGCCCGGCACCCACGCGTCGCCGCGGCGCTTGAGGCGCACGAGGAAGGGGGAGTCGGTGTACCTGCGCATGTAGTCCAGGAAGAACGGCTCGTGGCGTCCGACGTGGAACTCGGAGAGGATCACGTGGCCCATGGCCATGGCCAGGGCACCGTCGGTGCCCGGCGCGATGCGCAGCCACTCGTCGGCGAACTTCGTGTTGTCCGCGTAGTCGGGGGAGACCGCGATGACCTTCTGGCCGTGGTAGCGGGCCTCGGTCATGAAGTGGGCATCGGGGGTGCGGGTGACGGGGATGTTCGAGCCCCACATCATCAGATAGGCCGCATTGAACCAGTCGCCCGACTCCGGGACGTCGGTCTGGTCGCCGAAGACCTGCGGGGAGGCCATGGGCAGGTCCGCGTACCAGTCGTAGAAGGAGAGCATGGTGCCCCCCAGCAGTTCGTAGAAGCGCGAGCCCGCTCCGTAGGAGACCATCGACATGGCGGGGATCACGGAGAAGCCCGCCAGGCGATCAGGCCCGTAGCGCCGGATCGTGTAGACGTGGGCCGCGGCCACCATCTCCGTGGCCTCCTCCCAGGAGGTCCGCACCAGCCCGCCCTTGCCGCGGGCAGCCTTGTAGGTGCGGGAGCGCTGCGGGTCCTCCACCACGTCGCGCCAGGCGAGGACCGGGTCGTGGAGGCGGGCCTTGGCCTCGCGGTACATGTCCAGGAGCACGCCGCGCACATAGGGGTGGCGGATGCGCGTGGGGGAGTAGGTGTACCAGGAGAAGGCTGCGCCCCTCGGGCAGCCGCGGGGCTCGTACTCCGGCAGGTCGGGGCCGGTGGTGGGGTAGTCCACTGCCTGCGTCTCCCAGGTGATGACCCCGTCGCGTACGTAGACCATCCATGAGCACGAACCCGTGCAGTTCACGCCGTGGGTGGAGCGCACGACCTTGTCGTGGTGCCAGCGCTCGCGGTAGAAGCGGTCGGCTTCGCGTCCGCCCTTCAGGAACAGCTGACGTGTGTCTGCCGAGGCCGTGCCGTGGCGCAGGAAGGAGCCGAATCGGAAGATCGGGGCGGAGGGGTCGCGCGTCGACCCGGACGCTGTGTCCTGGGTGTCGGTGGAGGTCATGGCGTTCTCCTGGGGTCTGTGGGGGCGACCGGGCCTTGACGAGGGCGCC
>JAKECL010000032.1 GCA_030460725.1 Propionibacterium sp. | reverse complement strand
GTTGCACGCAGTCACCGTCCCCCTCTCCCCCGCCCGTCCCGTCACGGACCTGGTCGCCCTCGTGGAGGGGTGCGACACCGACCTCGTCCTGTCGAGGGGCGTGCAGTGGCCGAGCGGGTCGGAGCAGGTCACGCGGTCCCACCCCACGGCAGGCACCGAGCCGTCCTGGACGCGCCGCCCGCCCCTTGTCCTGTCCCTGGAGTCCCTTGCTCCTCTCATCGCCGCAGCGACGCCCATCGTGGGGGAGCCACCGCCCTGCGGGGAGGAACTGGCCACCCTGGTCCACACCTCCGGGACCTCCGGCACGCCGAAGGCCGTCGAACTCACGCATGCGAACCTGTGGTGGGGGTCCCTGTGCTTCCGTGAAGGCTTCGAGTACTCCCCCGCCACGGACGTCGTGGGCGTGTGCGCCCCCCTGTCCCACATCGGAGGGTTCAACGGAACAGCCTTGGACATGTTCTGCCACGGGGGCACCGTCGTGGTGATGAGGCACCCCTTCGATCCTGTGCATGTGCTGGAGGAGATCGAGCGTCACCGGGTGACCACCATGTTCGTGGTCCCCACCATGTGCCGGGCTCTCCTGCGCGCCCAGGCCCGACGCCCCTGCGACCTGTCCTCCTGGCGTCTTCCCCTGGTGGGAGGCGACTGCCTGGATGAGCCCCTCGCCCGCGACCTGCGCGTCCAGGGACTGCGCCCCGTGCACGTGTGGGGCATGACGGAGACCTCGGGGGCGGGCACCTTCCTGCACCCCGACACCCCCGACGTCCCCGCCTCCTCCATCGGTGTGCCCTTCGCCCACGTCCAGGTGCGCCTGGTCGACGAGGGCGGAGCCGTGGTCGAGGCCCCGGGCAGGACAGGCGAGGTCGAGGTCCGAGGACCCGGTGTCACCCGTGGCTACCTCCACCGCCCGCTGGAGACCGCGGCGGCGTGCGACGGCGAGTGGCTGCGCACCGGGGACCTGGCCCACCGCGACACCCACGGCCACCTCCACCTGCTCGGACGACGTTCCCGCATGATCACCACCGGAGGGGAGAACGTCTCACCCGTGCGGGTCGAGCAGGCCCTCCTCACCGTACCGGGGGTGACCCAGGCCCTGGTCGTCGGCCTCCCTGACGAGTACTGGGGTCAGCGCGTGGGCGCCCTCGTCTCCGCCGACCCCGCCGCACGGATGACGCCGGACGCCCTGCGGGCCCACCTGGCGCGGACCCTTGCCCCCTGGGAGTTGCCGCGCACCGTGGAGTGGGTGGAGGAACTACCCGTGACAGTGACCGGCAAGCCCGATCCCGAGGCGGCGCGCGCAGTGCTCGGGGGCCACGGGCCGCGCTCCCGACCGGCCTGACCCCCTGCTGCGTCGCCACTCTCACAGGGGTGGCCACCGGGGTCGGAGCCGTGCCGCACTAGAGTTGGCGCCATGATCCATGCCTCCACACTGGCCCGTCGAGCCCCTCTGGGCACGCTCACTCCGGGCCGGGTCTCCGCCCGCCGCGCAGTCCCTGAACACATCGAACGACCCGAGTACATGTTCCACGACGGGCCCGAGATCGTCACCGCCTCCGACGTCAAGGACGAGGAGACGATCGAGCGGATCCGTCGGGCCGGTCGCATCGCCGCCGACGCCCTGGAACTCGTCGGCGCGGCCATCCATCCCGGTGTGACGACCGATGAGCTGGACCGCATCGGGCACGAGTACATGATCTCCCAGGACGCCTACCCCTCGACCCTGGGGTACATGGGCTACCCGAAGTCCCTGTGCACCTCGGTCAATGAGGTCATCTGCCACGGCATCCCCGACAGCACGGTTCTGCAGGACGGGGACATCGTCAACATCGACATCACCGCCTACAAGGACGGCGTCCACGGTGACACGAACGCCACCTTCGAGGTCGGGACCGTGGACCCCGAGTCCCACCTGCTCATCGAACGCACCCGCGAGGCCATGATGCGCGGCATCCGTGCCGTGCGTCCGGGACGCCGGATCAACGTCATCGGCCGGGTCATCGAGGCCTATGCCAAACGCTTCGACTACGGAGTCGTGCGCGACTACACCGGGCACGGTGTGGGTGAGGCGTTCCACTCCGGGCTCATCGTCCCCCACTACGACTCTGCCCCCCTCCACGACACCCTGATCGAGGTGGGCATGGTCTTCACCATCGAGCCCATGCTCACGCTGGGCACTGTCGAATGGGAGCAGTGGGACGACGACTGGACGGTCGTCACCGCCGATCGTTCCCGGACAGCCCAGTTCGAGCACACGCTCGTCGTCACCGAGGAGGGGACGCAGATCCTCACCCTGCCCTGAGCTCCGGGTGTCATGTCCACCGTGGAATGGGACGTGCGTCTCCTGCGCTACCCTGAAGCCCAGTCACACTGGTGCGATTCAGGGAGGAACCATGGCGTCAGTCGCCTGCGGCATCGACATCGGCGGGTCGGGCGTGAAGGGGGCAGTGGTGGACCTGACCACCGGCGACTTCGTCGGGGAACGGGTACGCATCGAGACACCGAAGCCGGCCACGCCTGATGCCGTCGCAGAGACCTGCAGGCAGGTGCTGACGCAGCTCGGGGTCGGCGCAGACATTCCCGTGGGCATTGCCTTCCCGGCACCCATCATCCACGGGGTGGTGCCCTTCATGGCCAACCTGGATCAGTCGTGGGTGGGAATCGACGTCAACGAACTCATGCAGCGTCACCTGGGACGTCCGGTGACACCGTTGAACGACGCAGACGCCGCCGGACTCGCCGAGGTCGCCTTCGGTGCGGCACGCGGGGTGGCCGGCACAGTCATCGTCACCACCCAGGGAACCGGCATCGGTTCCGCCATGATCGTCGACGGGACGCTGGTCCCCAACACGGAGCTCGGCCACCTGGAGATCGACGGCCACGATGCCGAGAAGCAGGCCTCCGCCGGACAGAAGACACTGCAGGGACTGTCCTGGGAGGAGTGGGCGCAGCGCCTCCAGCGCTACTACTCCCACGTGGAGATGCTCTTCTCCCCCGACCTCTTCGTCGTGGGTGGCGGGGTGTCGAAGAACCACGCGAAGTTCATGCCCCTCCTCCATCTGCGCACGCCCATGGTCCCGGCCCAACTGTTCAACACAGCCGGCATCGTGGGCGCGGCCTACCAGGCGTCCCGCAAGGCCGCGTGAGCGACCGATTCGCCCCGGGCACCCCCGGGGAGGAGGACGACGAGTGGACCGGTGGCGCTGCTCCTGGCAACGTCACTCCTGCCCGGGGTGACGCCGCCGGGGCACTCGCTGCCTCCGCCCCACCTCCGGGAGCCGCTTCCACTCCGGGAGGCGGCCCGCCCTCGCCCTATGCGCCGGGAGCGCCCCAGGCGGGCAAGGAGCCTCGCAAGACCCGACGCAGGAGGAAGAAGGCCACCACCAGGACGCAGCCGGCCCCAGGTGCGACGGGCACGTCAGCGAAGGGCCGCACCCGTTCGGGGAAGCGCCCCTTCTCCCCCCGCAGCCCCAAGACGTGGATCTTCGTGGGCGCCGCAGTGCTCTTCATCGTCATCAGGGGCTGCGCCAACCTCTCCGAGGGCCGTGACTCCGCCGATGGCAGCGGGGATGTCGGATCGAGCGCCTCCCGCGTGCCCGTCACAGTGGATCCCACACCCGCGCCTTCCGTCTCCGCCATGCGTGGCATTCCCGCCGACGACATTGCCGCCCCCGAGATCCTCTCCCAGTCCGATCTTCCCGTGGGTACCGGCTACTCCCCTCGCACGCCCGCCCCGGGGCGGGAGGTCAGTCTGCGCTTCCCCGACAAGTACGTCGGCAAGGCGCAGGTCCTCACCCTCTCCCCCCTCTCCACCGATTCCTCCTCGGTGCCCTCCTACTACCTGGAGGACTTCTACCCCGACGAGGTGTTGCGTTCCGTGAAGGTGCACTCCGCGCCCGAGGGATACTCGGAGGGCGAGTACCCCTCCCAACCCGAGTTCCGACTCCAGGGTGAGTCGGGCCGCTGGTACGAGGGGCGCACCTACGAGTACGACTTCGATGACTGGGCTCCCAGCACCCGGACCTACATCTTCGCCGTGCCGGAGTGGGACCTGCCCTCCGACGCGGTGGTGGAGGTTGACGGGGACCCCTTCCTGCGGCTGAGTTTCCCCGTCTACGTCGACGTCAACTGAGAACGGGGGCGCGGATGAGTCGGTCTGTACGCCGGGTTCTGTCCCGTGCCCCGTCACCGGGTGCACGGGGGCGACCATCCATCTAGGACCTGCGTTGCCACAGGCCTCCAGCGACCTACCCGCAGACATTGGACGGGCCGTCCGTGTCGCCTGCTGCTCGGTCTTGCTCCGGGTGGGGTTTGCCGAGCCGGAACGGTCACCCGTCCCGCTGGTGGGCTCTTACCCCACCGTTTCACCCTTACCTCGGACCGGAGTCCGAGGCGGTCTGTTCTCTGTGGCACTGTCCCGCGGGTCACCCCGGGTGGCTGTTGGCCACCACCCTGCCCGATGGAGCCCGGACGTTCCTCGCGGGACCCGCAGGTCCCCCGCGGCCGCCCGACCGACTCATCCGCGGGACCCATCGTAGCCCACCCGCCTCCACCATTCCGGCGCCTGCCTCGGGTCACGCCCCTCTCTGCTCCACGCCGGCACTGCTGGCACCGCAGGCACCGCCGGTGGTGAACCCACCCGGACCCCGGTGGCGGCACGGCCGACATGGGGTCACCGGTGACGGACCGCGTCCTCGTCGAGCCTGTTCGGGCACTACCCTGCTCGGGTGATGATCTGGCTGCCGCCCTCCGAGGGCAAGACCCCACCCACCCACGGACCGGTCCTGGACCTTGCCGGGCTCGCCCTGCCCCAGCTCACCGCGGCACGCCGGGAGGTCGCCGAGGCCCTCATCCGCGTCTCGGCATCACCACAGGGTGCTGGAATCCTCGGGGTGGGACCGCGCTCGCGTGACGACCTGGTCACCAATGTGCACCTGTGGGACTCACCCAGCGCGCCTGCGGCGCAGCTCTACACCGGCGTCCTCTTCGAAGCCGCCGACCTGGCAGGAGGCGCTGCGCGTGGGGACGTGGGCCACGCGCCCGAGCCGTGGATCTTCTCCGGCCTCTTCGGGGTGCTGCGCCCGGGCGACCTGGTCCCCGACCACCGGCTCCCCATGGGAACGCGACTGCCGGGCCCGGGCGGGCTGGCCGCCTACTGGCGTCCCCACCTGGAGGCGGCCCTGCGTCCGGTGGCAGAGAACAGGGTCGTGGTGGACCTGCGTTCGGGACCCTACCGATCAGCCTGTCCGGCACCCTGGGCACACACACTGCGCGTGGACGTGGTTCGCGACAACGACGGACGTCGCACGGTGGTCTCCCACCACGCCAAGCACTGGAGGGGCCTCCTGTGCGCCCAGTTGTCGCAGGACACCGGGGACGTCCTGGCGGGGTCCTCCGGCACCGACGGGGTACAGGCCTGTGTGCAGAGGATCAGGGACCTGGCACCCGCAATGGTCACCCTCGACGCGCGGGGACAGAGCCATCACGTGACCGGGATCGAGGCCTCAGCAACGCGCACCACCTCCCAGGGCGGGTCGCTCACCACCCTCACACTGGTGACCGCACAGGCAGGATCAGCCACGCAGGCTGCCACATTGCCGAGCTCGACTCACCGGGAGACCCGTCGCACCCACCCCTCTGCGCCGGTCAGGACGCGGAGGTCCGCACGATGAGCTGACCTGTCTCCTCCGCCCAGCACAACTGGTCGGCGGGCGTGCGGCGAATGTCCTCCAGCTCTGCGGGGGACAGCTCCGTGGCAGCTCCGATCACACTGCCCTCACGGACCTCCACCACGGCCAGTGCTCCGTTGCGCTCACGGGAGCGCTCATACTCGGAGAGGAGATCCGCGGGCAGGCGCGTCGCCAGCGCCTCCCGTTCAGCCAGGGCCTCACGCAGTTCCTGGTCCGTACCCGACATCTCCTGGGTGAAGGTGGAGCGCGTGGACTCCACGTCTGCAGCGATCGCGGACTCCTCCGCTCGCATGACACGTTCGGCGTCCTCCGCCGCCTCCAGACGTTCCATGGCCTCCAACTGGGCGTCCTCAAGGTCCGCGAGGCGCTGGTCCATCCGCTTGATCTCGTGCTCCATGGGGTTCATGTCACGCAGGGGGACCTCATTGCGGTCCATGCGCCCCTGCTGGAGTTCGCGGCGAGCACGCACCTTCTCGATGTCGTCCTCGATGCGGGTGACCTCGCGCTTGATGTCGGAGATGACGGCCCCTTGGGAGATGGCGGCACGGTGCAGGTCCTCGGCCCGCCCCGACAGCTCCCTGAGGGTCGCGTGGGCGGGATGGGAGTCACGCAGGTGACGCAGCCGCGAGGCACGCTGGTCCAGCTTCTGCAGGTCCAGCAACAGCTTCTGATCCTCGGGCGATGCATTCACCGGTGTCCTCCAGTGGTCGGTCGGTGGCTGGTCCACGGTTCTGTGACCATCGTAGAGACTTCCACGTCCACCGAGACACCAGCGGCGCGCGCCGCCTCACGCAACCTGCGTGCCAGCACCGGCAGCCACGGCCACTCCGTGGCCCAGTGGCTCCCGGCGAGCAGTGCGGGGCCTCCGCCTTCGAGGTGCTCGGACGCCGGATGGTGACGCAGATCAGCCGTGAGGAAGACATCCGCCCCCACCTCCCGGGCCCTGGCCAGGAAATGGTCACCGGCCCCTCCCGACACGGCCACGGTGCGCACGAGGGCGTCCTCGTCGCCCCCGACCAGCAGCCCGTGGGGACTCGCGGGCAGGACGGCGGCGACACGGCCGGCGAACTCGCCCAGGGTGCAGGCCTCGACCGATCCGACCCGCCCCAGACCGACCGGATGGCCCTGCCTGTCCTCGCCGACCGGTTCCAACGGCACCTGGTCCTGGATCCCGACCAGGTCCGCCAGTGCATGGGCGACCCCCCGGTGGGCGATGTCGGCATTGGTGTGGGCATTGAACAAGGCGATGTCACCACGGATGAGGCGGGCGACGAGCGCCCCCTTCGGGTCGTCCTCGGGCAGGAACGAGGTGCCGCGCAGGTAGAGCGGATGATGGGTGAGGACCATGTCCGCCCCCGAGTCGAGGGCCTGGGAGACTGTGGCCGCCACCGGATCCACCGCAAGGAGGATGCGGCACACACGGCGTGCTCGGTTCCCGACGATGAGACCCACCCTGTCCCAGGTCTCGGCCGTGGCCGGCGGATACCAGGCGTCCATGAGCGTTGCGATGTCCTCGACGGTCCAGGTGGTCTCCATCCCCCCAGCCTAGGCGTGCCCGTCCCCGGCTACGGTGTCCCCATGGAACCTGCTCCGATCATCCCGCGCCGCCCTGCCGGGCGCACCGACGCCGGGGCCACCGTCAGTGTCGAGGGGCGCCCGTGCCGTCCCCTGTGGATCGGCACATTCCCCGTCGCAGGCATCGGGACGCCCGCTGGTCGGGGAGAAGGCATCTGGCGCACCACAGTGGACCTCTGCTCGGGTGAGCTCTCCACGCCCGTCCAGGTCGCCCACTGTCCTGCCCCCTCCTTCCTGGCGACCGGAGCTGACACGCGCATGCTCTACGCGACGGCGGAGGACACTCCCCTCGGAGAGCTCTCCGTCCTGGAGGAGGAGGGCGGACACCTGCGATCCTTCCCGCGCGTCTCCTCGGGAGGGGCCGCACCCACACATCTGGTCCACGTCCCGGCACCGGGTGGGGGTTCCGTGTTGGTGACCTCGAACTACGGGGACGGCACGGTGGGTGTGGTGCCATTGGGCGAGGACGGCCTGCCTCACAGCGGCACCACCGCCCTGCACCACCGTGGCAGCGGCCCGGACCCCGACAGGCAGCAGGGCTCACACGCGCACTCCGCGACACCCGCTCCCGGCGGGAGGATGCTCCTGGTCTGTGACCTGGGAACCGACGAACTGCGACGCATCCGTCTGGGAGGGACACCGGGGGAACCCCTGGCCACCGAGGACGGCGTCGCCTTCCGCTTCCGCCCCGGTTCGGGGCCCCGCCACGCAGCCTTCCTACCCGATGGGCGACACCTGGTGGTGGTGACCGAACTGAGCGCGGAGGTGGTGCTGCTGGAGTGGGATGGTGAGCACGCCGAAGAACTCGCCCGGGTCGAACTCGCGCAGGGTACATCCGGCACGCATCTGCCCTCCCACCTGGTCCTCTCACCGCGCGCCGATGCGCCCGGACACCTGCTGGACGTGGCGGACCGGGGCCCGGGGACTCTCCTCACACTGGCGATCCCCCCGAGCGGCGATGCGTTGGACCTCCTGGGCAGCACCCCCGTGGGTTCCTCGTGGCCACGCCACTTCGCCGTGGTACCGGGGTGCGAGGGGTCGACGTTGCTGGTCGTGGCCGGGGAGACCGAGAACCGCCTGACGGTGCTGCGCCGCACGGTGGATTCACCCCTGCCGGAGCTGCTTGCGGGGTGGGTGAAGGTTCCCTCCCCCGCCTTCGTTCTGCCGACCCTCGCCACGCGCCCACAAAACTACTGATATTGCCTGACTATCAGTGTTAGTGTGAAGTCATGACTGACGGCATCGCACTGATTGTCGACATTGTCGGCTCCCGCACACTGGAGGATCGCGCGGGTGCCCAGCGCGCTGTGCTGGAGACCCTTGCCGCAGCCGCCCGGAATGAGAAGGTGCTGCGCGACCCCTGGGCCACCGTCGGTGACGAGTTCCAGATGATCCTGGCAGACCTCGACGCAGCAGTGAGGACCACCGGCCTCACGCACCTCCTGCTCCCCGAGGGCCTGCAGGTGCGCTTCGGTCTGGGCTCCGGTTCCCTCAGTGAGATTCCCGGCACCGGGAACGGCGCCTCGGGTACCCCCATCCAGGACGGGTCGGCCTGGTGGGCGGCCCGCGAGGCAATCCACCAGGTCCACCGACTGCGGGAGTCCGGCCAGGAGACGGCACTCACCTGGTACGCGGTTGGCGAGGGCGGGAGCGAGCGCGGCCGACACGGTCCTGGTGACCACGAGCCGGAAGCCACCGCGGAGTCCCTGGTCAACCCCCTGCTGCTGCTGCGCGACCACGTGGTCATGCGCATGAAGACCCGGGAACGCCGCATTGCCGCCGCCCTGTTGCAGGGAACCACCCAGGTCGACATCGCCCGGGCCGAGGGGATCAGCCAGTCGGCCGTCTCCCAGAGCGCCCACCGCTCCGGGGCCGCGACGCTGGTGGAGGTCCACCGCCTGCTGCGCACGGAGACTGCCTCATGAGTGCCGCATTCCTGGTCCTGGTCGCCGGTCTCGGTTCCCTGCTCGCCACCTCGGACCGCCTCAACCCGACACAGGCCCAGTACCTGGCGTGGTTCTGGGCATCACTGGCCCTGCCCCTGGGGATCGCAGGCCTGGGGATCCACTGGGCGGCGTGTGTGGTCCTGGTGGCCCTGGCTCGCCTGTGGTGCGCCCTGCTGCCCCGCAGATCCGACTCGGTCGGTCCCCGCTCGGTGCGGACCGTGGGCTGCGGGGTTGCCATGGTCGCCGGACCCGCACTGGCCCTGGGTCTGGACTCCGCGCTGGTCACCGGCAACGCCCCCCTGGCTGGCGCCTGGGACACGGTGCGGGCACCAGCACTGGACGCGGTGCCCCTGGAGCTCCTGGTGGCCAGCCTCGGGGTGGTGACCCTGCTGGGTCCGGCATCCAACCGGGTCACCTCCGCGATGCTCGCCGTCGTCCGCAGCTCCGACCCTGGGCCCGAACCACCGAGCCGACCCGTGCTGCGGGGCGGCCGGATCATCGGCCCACTGGAGAGACTGCTCCTGCTGGCCCTGGGCACCGTCGGCGCCTTCCCCGTCATCGCAGCCCTCCTGGCAGCAAAGGGCATCGTGCGCTTCCCCGAGATCTCCCAGGACTCCACGCTGGGCAGCAAGGCCGAGGAGTTCCTCATCGGATCACTCACCAGCTGGTCCCTGGCCTGCGCCGGGACACTGCTCCTGGTCGCATCGGGCTCCTGAGCTGCCCACCTCGCACCTGTG
>JAKECL010000474.1 GCA_030460725.1 Propionibacterium sp. | reverse complement strand
GGAGTCGGTCGAGGGTCCGGTGACGCGGGCGACGCGAGTCCGGGGCACCGGGCGGGCGGGATCTGCGGCCCGCCCCGTGCCGTGCCTCAGCTCTGGGCCTGGACGGCGGTGATGGCGATGGTGTTGACGATGTCCTCGACCAGTGCGCCGCGTGACAGGTCATTGACCGGCTTGTTGAGACCCTGCAGGACCGGTCCCACGGCGACCGCGCCCGAGGAACGCTGGACGGCCTTGTACCCGATGTTGCCGGCATTGAGGTCCGGGAACACGAAGACGGTGGCGCGCCCGGCGACGGTGGAGTCCGGTGCCTTCTTCGCGGCGACGGCTGCATCCACGGCCGCGTCGAACTGGATCGGGCCCTCGACGGCCAGCTCAGGAGCCTTCTCCCGTGCGAGGCGGGTGGCCTCGACAACGGCGTCGACATCGGCGCCGGAACCGGAGGTGCCGGTGGAGTAGGACAGCAGGGCGATCCGGGGATCGATGCCGAAACGGCGGGCCGTTGCCGCGGAGGAGATCGCGATGTCGGCCAGCTGCTCAGGGGTCGGATCGGGGTTGACGGCGCAGTCGCCGAAGGCCCAGACCCGGTCCTTCATGAGCATGAGGAACACCGAGGAGACGATGGAGACCCCGGGAGCCGTCTTGATGATCTGGAAGGAGGGGACGATCGTGTGGGCCGTGGTGTGGGCGGCACCGGAGACCATGCCGTCGGCATCCCCCATGTGCACCATCATGGTGGCGAAGTAGGAGACATCGGCGATCTTGGCGCGGGCCTGGTCCAGGGTGATGCCCTTCTTGGCGCGCAGACGGGCGAACTCAGCGGCGTACCTCTCGCGCAGCTCCGGATCCTCCACGGAGACCACGCGGGCGGCAGAGATGTCCAGGCCGAGTTCTGCGGCCCGGGCACGAACGGTGGTCTCTTCACCGATCAGGGTGATGTCGGCAATGCCGCGTGCCAGGACCTCGGCGGCGGCGCGCAGGACGCGGTCATCCTCGGGCTCGGGCAGGACGATGCGGCGCCGGTCGGAGGCCGCACGGGCCACGAGGTCTGCCTGGAAGGCCAGTGGGGTGAGGGCGTTGGACTCGGGTGTGGCCAGCAGCGCGGCGACGCCCTCGTCGGTGAGGGGCAGGGCCAGCGTGGCCACACCCTCGACGTCGACCTGTGGGGCAATGGCGGCGGGCAGGGCGACGGCGGCGAGGCGGGCCTGGTGGGCTGCGGCGCGGTCGCGGGCGACCTCGATCTCGCGCTCCAGCAGGTCGGTGGGCACGCCCTCGGCGTCCAGGACCAGCACGACGCGGGCGCCGGTGGAAGCGGCGACATCGAGGTTCCACCCGAAGACGTCGAAGGTGGCGACGGGGAGGTCCTCGGCCTGGTCGATGAGGACGAAGTCTGATGTCTCGGTGCGGATCGGGGTGACAACCTGGGCCAAGGCGGCGGAGGTGGAGGCGGTGACGGTGTCGACGTCGACACCGCCCAGGGCGTCCACGCGGGCCAGGGAACCGCGGGTGGAGAGGGCCGCAGCGATCTGGTCACCCACCTCCCTCGCGGTAGTGGCCGGGGCCGGCTGGATGACGATGAAACGGGCAGTCACGGGTTTCTCCTCAAGCACGTGAGCGGCGGCAACCCGGTGGGGGCGCCGCCTTCCATGCTATCCCCGACCGAAGTCCCAGAATCGGCCCTGAAAGCGCCTCATCGTGTGTGTGTCGACACGATCCAGGTCCGTGCGTGGGCTGTCTCACGTCACGGTCCGTTCCGGGTACTGTGGTGGCGATGACGGACAAGGACGAGATGCGCCACCCCTTGGGGCTGGCCGGAGCTGGGAGCCTCGTGGGCATTCTCGCCTGTGTCGGGGCCGTCGTCGTGCTCACCCTGATGAACCATCCCCACCGGGCAGTCATCGTCCTGGTCCTCGGCCTCTTCGCCATGGCCCTCATGCGTGCACTGTGGCCGGGGCGCCCTTGGTTCGCCAGTCGTCACCGGTGGTTGGACGTCCCCTTCTATGCAGGGTTGGGAGCCC
>JAKECL010000031.1 GCA_030460725.1 Propionibacterium sp. | reverse complement strand
GGCAAGCGCTCGGATGCCTGAGTGTTGCCTCGCCCTCATCGGCGGGCTGCAATAGGCTGGAAACAGGGACATTCCGCGCCACCGGCGCGGGCGTGGGACGGGACGGACCGGTGTGGACCTCGGGGTGCGCCCCGGGGACGTGGCCCGGGACAGGTGAGGGGAGGGATCGGCGTGAGCCGACTGACTGACGGTGCGGAGCTGCTGAAGTGTTCCTTCTGCGGCAAGAGCCAGAAGCAGGTGCGCAAGCTCATCGGCGGTTCCGGTGTCTACATCTGCAATGAGTGCATCGAGTTGTGCAACGAGATCCTCGACGAGGAGTTCGGCCCCCAGACCGAGACCTCGGACGAACCCCTGCCCAAGCCGCGCGAGGTCCACGACTTCCTCGGTACCTGGGTCATCGGACAGGAGCGTGCCAAGCGTGCGCTCTCGGTGGCCGTCTACAACCACTACAAGCGGGTGCGCTCGCGAGAGTCCGGCCATGAGGAGGACATGGAGGGGACGAAGTCCAACATCCTTCTCCTGGGCCCCACAGGCACCGGCAAGACCCACCTCGCCCGCTCACTGGCCCGCCTGCTCCAGGTCCCCTTCGCCATCGTCGACGCCACGGCGCTGACCGAGGCCGGGTACGTGGGTGAGGACGTGGAGAACATCCTCCTCAAGCTCATCCAGGAGGCCGACGGCGACATCAAGCGCGCCGAGCGCGGCATCATCTACATCGACGAGATCGACAAGATCGGGCGCAAGGGCGAGAACGCCTCCATCACCCGCGACGTCTCAGGTGAGGGCGTGCAGCAGGCCCTGCTCAAGATCATCGAGGGCACCACGGCCTCCGTGCCACCCCAGGGCGGGCGCAAGCATCCCCACCAGCAGTTCCTGGAGATCGACACCTCCGGCATCCTCTTCATCGCCGCCGGCGCCTTCGCCGGCATCGAGGAGATCGTGAAGTCCCGTCTGGGCCAGCGATCCACCGGATTCGGCTCCAACCTGAAGTCAGCAGCGGAGTACGGCGACCTGTACGAGTCCGTCACCCCGGAGGACCTGCACAAGTTCGGCATGATCCCGGAGTTCATCGGGCGACTCCCCATCCTCACCTCCACCACGCTGCTCACCGAGGAGGACCTGGTGCGCGTGCTCACCGAGCCGAAGAACTGCCTGGTGCGTCAGTACCAGCATCTCTTCGAGCTCGACGGGGTGGAATTGGAGTTCACGGAGGACGCCCTGCTGGCGGTGGCCGCCCAGGCGAACTCGCGTGGCACAGGTGCCCGCGGGCTGGCCTCGATCATGGAGAAGACGCTGTCCGACCTCATGTTCGACGTGCCCAGCCGCACCGACGTCGCCCGGGTGGTCATCACCGCCGACGCGGTGGAGGGCACCGGTGAGGCGGAGCTCTACGCCGAACGCGAGGGCGACGCCCGCACCGCATAGCCGGGGCTCCCGGGCGGGGTCCGGTCGCTGGGATCCTCGCTGACGGTCGGTGAGATCGGGACCGGAGGTCCGACGGGGCGCGAACCACAGGGTCGGAAGTACCTTTGCGGCCCTCACAGAGACGCCCCATTGTCCTGACGGCTGCATCGGTGGGGCTCGTTCCCACGGCGCGCAGTGTCATCCTGCATCGAGTGACGATCTCACACCTGCTTTCCTTCCCGATCGCGTCGGCAGGGCCGCTGAGATCGTGGCTGGATGCTGATCCGCTGGGAGTTCGTCACTGACCGTCAGACAGTGATGGCTGCCCCGCAGTCCGTCTCGTCTGCCAGCAGATCCGATGGGTCGGGGTCGACGGACTTGCGGAGGCAGGTGTGCCGTAGACGCGCACCCCTCCCGTCCACGCCCTCTCGACTTTCCCCACGTGGACTCTGGAGTGGTCCACAATGGGTTCGCCGGGACGAGCGTGCCCGGACAGGGGGAGGGCACCATGTCGGAGCAGACCGGGACTCCATCGGAGCAGGACCGTCGGACACCCGCGCAGGGTGCCGGTGGGTTGAGCCAGTCTGCGGCACCCGCCCGGCCTGATCTGTCCGCCGGGGTGCCCATCCCCCCGGAGCTGGCCGATGCCCGCGCCACGATCGACAACATCGATGCCGCGCTCATCCACATCCTCGCCGAGCGTTTCCGCTGCACCCAGAAGGTCGGACACATCAAGGCCGAGTACGACCTCCCGCCCGAGGACCCGGCCCGCGAGGCCCGTCAGCTCGCGCGGATGCGCCGCTTGGCGGAGGAGTCCGGCCTGGACCCCGACTTCGCCGAGAAGTTCCTGTCCTTCATGGTGCGCGAGGTCATCCGCCACCACGAGGACATCAAGCGCGGCTACGAGCGCAGGTGACCGCGGTGGGTCCCCTCCGCCCGGCGTCCGACCGCTCGGCGACCCCGGACCTGCCGGCCGGACACATCGCCCGGAGCCCCTCCGACTCACTCCACGTCCGGGACCGGGCCTCCGTAGATGTCGTCGATGACGCTGGCGTAGCGGCGCAGCACGGCGTCGCGCCGGACCTTCAACGACGGGGTGAGCAGGCCGTTGGCCTCGGTGAAGTCGGTCGGCAGCACCTTGATCTTGCGGATGGACTCCGCCCGGGACACGTGCTGGTTGGCCCGGGCGACTGCGCGCTCCAGGGCGGCGTGGACCTCGATGTTGTCCGCTGCCTCGGCCACCGTCATGGGGGGTAGCTTGTGCTTCCTCAGCCACGTGGGCAGCATCTCGGCGTCGAGGGTGATGAGGGCAGCGATGAAGGGCCTCTTGTCGCCGACGACGACGATCTGGCTGATCAGTGGGTGGCTGGTGAGGTCGTCCTCGACCACGGCGGGGGAGACGTTCTTCCCGCCGGCGGTCACGATCAGTTCCTTGAGCCGCCCGGTGATGTGGATGTAGCCGTCCTCGTCCACGGATCCGAGGTCACCGGTGCGGAACCAGCCGTCCTCGGTGAAGGCGGCCGACGTCTCCTCCAGGTCGTTGTTGTAGCGCAGGAAGACCGAGGGTCCCTTGATCAGCAGCTCGCCCTCCTCGGAGACCGTGACGGACGCCTTGGGCAGGAGGGAGCCGACGGTGCCGATCTTGTTGAGGCTCGGGGTGCTCACGGAGATCGGCCCGACCGTCTCCGTGAGGCCATAGCCCTCCAGGACCGTGAGTCCCATTCCCGTGTAGAAGCGGGCCAGGTGTTCCGACAGCGGCGCGCCACCACAGATGAAGAAGTCGAGGTTGCCTCCCACGAGCGCCCGGATCTTCCCGTAGACCAGCCGGTCGGCCACGGCGTGGAGCAGGGCCTGCCGTGTGGAGGGACCCTCCGGGGTGTCCTGTGCGATCGACTGGTCGATGGCGACCTTGACGGCCCAGCGGAAGATCTTCTGCGCCGATCCCGTCGCCTGGGCGTCGGCCGCGTTGTAGATCTTCTCCAGGACGCGGGGGACCACGAACACGTAGGTGGGGCGGAAGGCACGCAGGTCCGTCAACAGGTTCTTCATGTCGCCGACGTGCCCGAGGACGCCCTCGCCGGAGATCTGGTAGACCTCGATGAAACGCGCGAAGACGTGCGCCAGGGGCAGGAAGAGCAGGAAGCGGGAGGTGGGGGAGGCATTGACCTCGGGCATCCAGCGCTCGGAGTTGACGATGCTGTCGGCGAAGTTCCCGTGAGTGATGACGGTGCCCTTGGGCTGCCCGGTGGTCCCCGAGGTGAAGACGACCGGTGCGATGGAGGAGGTGGCCAGCCGGTCCGTGCGCACCGCCACATCGGCGCGCGTGACCCCGGAGCCCGCATCGGTGATGGTGTGGAGGGCTTCCTGGTCCAGGGAGAGCACCCGCAGGTCCGCCCGGTCCGCGGAGACTGCCGCGGCCCGGACGAGTTCCGCCATCGTCACCGTCTCGGAGATGGCCAGGTGGACGTCCGAGTCGCCGAGGATGTGGCGGACCTGCTCCAGGGAGGAGGTCTCGTAGACGGGGACCGGCACGAGACCCGCGAACCAGCACGCATAGTCCAGCAGGGTCCACTCGTAACGCGTGTGCGACATGATCGCGACGGCGTCGCCGAACTGGAGGCCCATGCCGATCAGGCCTGCCGCCACGTCGAGAACCTGCTCGTGGAAGGCGCGTGCGGTGATCGGGGTCCACGTGTCGCCGATCGTCGACTTGACCTCGATGAGGGGTCGCCCGGCAGAGCGCTGGACACGACGCTGGAGCAGGTAGGGGATGGTCGTCGACGTGCGGACCTCGACCAGGTCGGGCCCTCTCCACACGGGCGAGCCGTCGCGCTCCCCGACCACTCCGTCGCGGAGGAAGGCACGGTCTGCCACGGGGACGGGTGCACCGGCCGTGGCCTCCTGCACGTCGAGGGGTGCTGGCTGCCCGTGCGCTCCGGGGCCGCTGGGCTCCTCCGGGGTTGACTCGCTGCCCTCGGTCACCTGTCCGTGGTCGTCCTCCGACGCCGCCATGGGCCGCCTCCTCCTCAGTGGATCCGCTGGAGCGCTCGGGTCGACTCCCGTCGACGCCCGGGTGCGTCCTCGTCCAGCCTAGACACGCGGCGGGCTCGGAGAGGTGGCGGGCACGCGGGCGGCCCCTCTGCGGGGTCCGACGAGGGCGGACCCACGCCCGCCACCGGCACCACCTCACACGTTCTGGACGGGGCCTCCGTAGATGTCGTCGATGACGGGGGCGAAGCGTTGGAGGACGACCCCGCGCTTGACCTTCATCGAGGGTGTGATCAGGCCGTTGGCCTCGGTGAAGTCCGTGGTGAGGATCTTGATCTTGCGGATCGACTCCGCCCGGGACACGTGCTGGTTGGCACGCTCGATCGCGCGCTCCAGGCTGGCCTGGACCTCCAGGTCGTTGGCCGCCTCGGACACCGACATCTCGGGCAGCCCGTGGTTCTTCAACCACAGGGGCAGCATCTCGGCATCCAGGGTGATGAGCGCGGAGATGAAGGGCCTCTTGTCTCCGACGACCACGACCTGGGAGATCAGTGGGTGACCGCGCAGGTCGTCCTCCAGGGCGGCGGGGGCGACGTTCTTGCCTCCCGCGGTCACGATGATCTCCTTGGCGCGGCCCGTGATGCGCAGGTAGCCGTCGCGGTCCAGGGAACCCAGGTCACCGGTGCGGAACCAGCCGTCCTCGGTGAAGGCCTCGGCGGTGGCCTCGGGGTTGCCGCGGTACTCCTTGAAGACTGAGGCACCCTTGAGCAGCACCTCGCCCGCCTCGGAGATGCGCACCGACAGCGGGGGCAGGGGTGGGCCGACGGTCCCGATCTTGGACAGCCGCGGAGTGTTGACGGAGACCGGCCCGACTGTCTCGGTGAGGCCGTAGCCCTCCAGGACGGGGATCCCGATCCCACGGTAGAAGTGGGCCAGGCGTTCCGACAGCGGCGCACCGCCGGAGACGATGTAGTCCACGTTGCCACCCACCAGGCGCAGGATCTTCTGGTAGACGAGCCGGTCGGCCACCGCACGCTGCGCCTTCAAGCCGGCCGAGGGCCCCTCCTGCGTGTCCAGTGCCCGGGAGTAGGCGATGGCGACCTTCGCGGCCCACCGGAAGATCCGCTGCTTGCCACCGGCACCGGCCTGGGCGTCAGCGGAGTTGTAGATCTTCTCCAGCACGCGCGGCACCACCAGCAGGTAGCTGGGGCGGAAGGTGGACAGGTCCGGCAGGAGGTTCTTGATGTCGGAGGTGTAGCCGAGGACGCCCTCGCCGCTGAGCTGGAAGAGCTGCAGGAAACGGGCGAAGACGTGGGCCAGCGGCAGGAACAGCAGCAGGCGGGACTCCGGGTACATCGCGATCTCGGGCATCCACTGGTTGGCGTTCAACGCGAGGTCGGTGAAGTTGCCGTGCGTGAGGACGGTGCCCTTGGGTGTGCCCGTCGTGCCCGAGGTGTAGACGATCGTCGCCACGGAGTCCGTGGTCAGCTGCGCGGTGCGCGCTGCCACGTCGTTGCGGGGAACGGTGGCCCCGGCCTCGACGATGGTCTGGATGGCCTCGGAGTCCAGGGAGAGCACCTGGACGTCGTCACGCGCGGCCTTCTCGGCGGCCGCCTTGACCAGCTCCGACATGGTGATGGTCTCCGTGACCACCAGGCGGGAGCCGGTGTCGGAGAGGATGTGCTCGATCTGGTCGATGGAGGACGTCTCGTAGATCGGGACGGGCACGAGGCCAGCGAACCAGCAGGAGAAGTCCAGCAGGGTCCATTCGTAGCGGGTGTGCGACATGATCGCCACCGTGTCCCCGGCCTGCAGACCCAGGCCGATCAGCCCTGCCGCCGTGGACTGGATCTGCTCGTAGAACTGGTTGGCGGTGATGGGGGTCCACATGTCGCCCATGTGCTGCTTGCGCTCGATGATGGGCCGACGCGCCGAGCGGGCGACGCGCTGCTGGAGCAGGCGGGGGATCGTCATCGTGTCGTCGATGCGCACCAGCACCGGTGCGTGCCACTCCAGGGCGCCGTTCTCGGGCGCCTCCTCCGTCGAGGGGACGGAGGCCCCGTCGCGGGGATCGGTGGAGGGGACCTCCGACGAGGGCGGACCCGCGAACGCCCCGGCTGTGGACTCCTTCACCGGGGCGGGGACGGTCCCACCCGAGCGCTCGGCGATCTCGCGGGCCTCGGCGCTGTCCTCGACCTCGACGTCGGGGCGGACGGTGTCCTCGGGTTCGCTGGGGTGTTCCTGCCCTGCCATGGGTGCTCCTCGGGGTCGGGGTGCTGCGATGTGGGTCGGGCCGCCGGCGGGTGCCGACGGCCCGGAGGGGTCAGTCCTTCTTGCGCCGAGCGGGCGCCTCACCGAGTTCGAAGGAGGTCACCGATGTCTGGGACTCCGCGGAGACCGACTCCACGGTCGCGCCCTCGTCGGTGGCGGAGACCGAGGCAGCGAACGCGACGAGCGTGAGCTCACCGGCGATCTTGGTGGCGGCGCGCAGGTCCCCGGAGACCTCCTCCAGGATCGGCAGCGCGTCCTCGGGGGCGGCGACCGTCACGGCGAGGAACGGTGTGCGTGGGGAGACCTTGGCCTCGGACTTCACCCGGCGCAGGACCACCAGCGCCGCTGATGCGGTGCGCAGGACCTCCGCATCGCCCTCGACGCCCGCCAGTGCTGCAGCGTCCGGCCAGGGGGCACGGTGCACGGACCCGGTGCGGTACCAGGACCACACCTCCTCCGTGGCGTAGGGCAGGTAGGGGGCCAGGAGACGCACCACCGTGTCCACCACGACGGCCAGTGCGGTGCGGGCGGAGTGGGCGGCCTGCTCGCTCCAGGTGCCCTCGCGGTTGTAGGCGCGCTCCTTGACCAGTTCCAGGTAGTCGTCGCAGAAGGTCCAGAAGAAGGTCTCGGTGACCTCCAGGGCGCGGGTGTGGTCGTAGGCGGCCAGTGCCTGTCCCGCGGCGGCGACCACGTCGCGCAGTTCGGCGAGCACGGAGCGGTCCAGGGCCTCGGTGACATGCGCCGGGTCCAGGTCGAGCTCCGTGTCCGCCCCACCCATGGTGAGGGCGAACTTCGAGGCGTTGAGGACCTTGATGGCGAGGCGGCGCCCGATCTTCATCTGGGACTCGTCGAATGCGGCGTCGGTGCCCAGGCGCGCCGAGGCCGCCCAGTACCGCACTGCGTCGGAGCCGTGCTTCTCCAGCAGCCCCATGGGGGTGACGACATTGCCCTTGGACTTCGACATCTTCTTGTGGTCGGGGTCCAGGATCCACCCGGAGATCGCGGCGTGCCTCCAGGGCAGCTCGTCGAACTCCAGGTGGGCGCGCACCACGGTGGAGAAGAGCCAGGTGCGGATGATGTCCTGGCCCTGGGGGCGCAGATCCATGGGGTAGACGCGGGAGAAGAGATCCGGGTCGTCCAACCACTTGCCCGCGACCTGCGGTGAGAGGGAGGAGGTGGCCCAGGTGTCCATGATGTCGACCTCGGGTGCGAAGCCGCCGGGCTGGTTGCGCTGGTCCTCGGTGTATCCCTCGGGCACGTCCACCGTGGGATCCACGGGCAGCTGCGCCGCGGAGGGGATGATCACCGCGTCGTGGTCGACGGTGCCGTCCTCGTCAATGCGGTACCACAGCGGCAGGGGGACCCCGAAGAAGCGCTGGCGGGAGACCAGCCAGTCGGTGTTGAGGCCCTTCACCCAGTTGTCGTAGCGCACGCGCATGAAGTCGGGGTGGAAGTCCAGTTCCCGGCCGCGCTCCAGGAGCTCCTCGCGCAGGTCCTGGGAGGCTCCCGGGCGGGTGAAGGGGCGTCCGCCGTTGCGGATGTACCACTGGCGCGAGGTGACGATCTCCAGGGGCTTGTCGCCCTTCTCGAAGAAGTTCGTCATACGTGTGGTGGGAGTGGGGGAGCCGAGTTCCTCACCTGAGGCGGTGAGTGCCTCGTCGACGACCTTGCGGGCGGAGAACGTCGTCTTGCCGGCCATCTCGGCGTAGAGGCGCCGGCCCCCGGGGCTGGTGATCCAGTTGGGGGTGGGCGCCACGATCCGTCCGTCCTTGGCCAGGATGGAGCGCAGCGGCAGGTGGAGTTCCCGCCACCACTGCACATCGGTGAGATCACCGAAGGTGCAGCACATCGCGATGCCGGCACCCTTGTCCATCTCTGCGGCGGGGTGGGCCAGCACGGGCACCTCCACCCCGAAGCCGGGGGAGGTGACGGTGGTGCCGAAGAGGTCCTTGTAGCGCTCGTCGTCGGGGTGGGCGATCAGCGCGCAGCAGGCGGCCAGCAGCTCGGGGCGGGTGGTCTCGATGACCACGTCACCGGACCCGTCGGACCTGTGGAAGGCCAGGGAGTGGTAGAAGCCGGGGTACTCGCGCGCTTCCAGTTCCGCCTGGGCGACGGCCGTCTGGAAGGTGACGTCCCACAGGCCCGGCGCCTCGGCCTGGTAGGCCTCACCGCGCTCCAGGTTGCGCAGGAATGCGTGCTGGGCGACCTTCTGGGCGTCGGTGCCGATGGTCTGGTAGTGGTGCTGCCAGTCCACGGAGAGTCCGAGCCTGCGCCACAGGGCCTCGAACTGGACCTCGTCCTCCTGGGTGAGGCGCTGGCACAGCTCGACGAAGTTGGGACGGGAGATGGGCTGCTGGTCGGCGGCCTTGATGGACTTGCCGTCGCCGCCGTCGTGGGGGGGCGTGAAATCGGGCTGGTAGGGCAGCGTGGGGTCCACGCGCACGCCGAAGTAGTTCTGGACGCGACGCTCGGTGGGCAGGCCGTTGTCGTCCCAGCCCATGGGGTAGAAGACCTCCTTGCCGCACATGCGTCGGTGGCGCGCCACGATGTCGGTGTGAGTGTAGGAGAACACGTGGCCCACGTGCAGGGAGCCGGAGACCGTGGGGGGAGGGGTGTCGATGGAGTAGACCTGCTCACGGGTGGCGGAGCGGTCGAAGGCGTAGGTGCCCTGGTCCTCCCACCGTCCACCCCACTTCTCCTCCAGTCCGTCGGCACCTACGCGGTCCGGCACCGTGGGTGCGGGAACCGACGTCGGAGTGGGGGTGACCTGGTCGCGCATGGTGATTGTGCTCCATCTTGTCGTTGGGCATGCGTCCCCAAGACTACGAGGTGGGCGCGCCGGGTACCAATGACCCCGCCCCCCACGCCGAAGTCCGTCCTCGTCTCCCGCGAAGTCCGTCGTGTCTCGCGCTGAGGTCCGTCCTCGTTTCCGGCGAGGTCCGTCCTCGTCTCCCGCGAAGTCCGTCGTGTTTCGCGGCGAAGTCCGTCGCCATGTGTGATGACATCCGTTCGCGATCCTCGGGAGGTCCACCGGGCGTGGGGAGCGGGGATCCGGGGCACTTCGCGCGGCTCAGGACAGCGTCTCGCCGCCCGGGGCCCAGCAGGGAATGAGATGCACGGCGTTGTGAGCGTGCGAGGCCACTTCCGAGCAGGCGAGTGACGAACCACGTCGGATCTCAATGGTTTCGGACGGCTTCAAAGGCCTGTTCCGGTCGCTGGGACTCCGCTCGGTCCAAGGTCCTGGTTGAAGAGGTCCCTGGAAGGAACCTCGCGCCGGAGGCGCGCCGGACCTCGGCCGCTCGTGGGACAAGGCACGGACCTCGGCGGAAACGAGGACGGCCCTCG
>JAKECL010000473.1 GCA_030460725.1 Propionibacterium sp. | reverse complement strand
CCCCCGCCCGAACCGCCCAGGCGATCGCGCGCGACGAGCGCTGGCTGGCACACACCTACCATCCCCTCCCGGTGGTCATCACCTCCGCGCAGGGAGCGTGGGTGCGCGACGTGGAGGGACGCCGCTACCTGGACTGCCTGGCGGGATACTCCGCGATGAACTTCGGGCATTCCAACGAGAGGCTCCTGGAGGTCGCCCGCGACCAGCTCACGCGTGTGACGATGACCTCCCGCGCCTTCCACAACGACCGACTGGGGCCCTTCGCCGAAGCCCTGTCCCACCTGTGCGGGGGCGGGCTGGTCCTGCCCATGAACACCGGCGCGGAAGCGGTGGAGAGCGCGATCAAGGTGGCGCGGGCCTGGGGCTACCGGGTCAAGGGCGTGGCACCGGAGCGGGCCAACATCATCGTCATGGACCACGCCTTCCACGGGCGCACCACGACCATCGTGTCCTTCTCCGACGACCCGGACGCCCACGATGATTTCGGCCCCTACACGCCGGGCTTCAGACGCGCGCGATTCGGGGATGCGGACTCGGTGGAGGACCTCATCGACCAGGACACCGTCGCCGTCCTGGTCGAACCCATCCAGGGAGAGGCGGGCGTGGTCGTCCCACCCGATGACTTCCTGCCGAGGCTGCGCGGCATCTGCGACCGCCACGACGTCCTCCTGGTGGCTGACGAGATCCAGTCGGGCCTGGGACGCACGGGTGAGACCTTCGGATGCGACCTGTGGGGTGTCACCCCGGACCTGCGAACACTCGGCAAGGCACTGGGCGGTGGGATCCTCCCGCTCTCCGCGGTGGTGGGGCGCGAGGACGTGATCGGCGTGCTGACACCCGGCCAGCACGGCTCGACCTTCGGCGGCAACCCGCTGGCCGCAGCCATCGGGAGCGAGGTCGTCGCGATCCTCAGCGAAGGCACCCTGCAGAAGCGGGCGCGCGACCTCGGACAGGTGCTGCGCTCGCGGCTGGAACCACTGGTGGGCCGCGGCATCACCGGCTTCACCCAGGTCGGCCTGTGGAGCGGAATCACCCTCGAGGAGCGTCTGGGGACGGGTCGCGACCTGGGTGAGCACATGATGGAGCGCGGAGTCCTGGTCAAGGACACCCACGGTTCCACGATCCGCCTCTCGCCACCCCTCACGGTGAGCGAGTCCGAGGTGATCTTCGCCTGCGATGCGCTGGCGAGAGCCGTGGAGGAGCTGGCAGGGGAGGACCGATGACGGAGATGGGGACGAGGACGTCCGCAGGTGAGCCGTCGCAGACAGCGTCGCGCCCCACGCGCGCATCCCACCCGCTGCCTGACACCGCGTCCCGCCTCCCGCAGGCACGTACCGTGGTCCTGGCTCCCGACTCCTTCAAGGAGTCCCTGTCGGCCGCCGAGGCCTGCGCCTCGCTGGAGGCGGGAGTACTGGCCGCATGGCCGCGCGCCCGCTGCCTGCGACGTCCCATGGCCGATGGTGGGGAGGGCACGGTGGAAGCCGTCGTGGGCGCGGGCGCGGCTGAGCTGGTCGAGGTCGTGGCCCACGATGCCCTCATGCGGGTGCGCCGGGCCCACATCGCCTGGGACGCGCGCACCCGCACCGCGGTGGTCGAGGCCGCCCAGGGCCCGGGCCTGGAGCACGTGGCCCCGGAGGATCGCGACATCTGGGGCGCCACCTCGGCAGGCGTCGGAGAGATGGTCCTGGCCGCACTGGACCTGGGTGCGCATCGCATCGTCATCGGGCTGGGTGGCAGCGCCACCAACGACGGGGGCTCGGGGAGGCTCGCTCCGCTGGGGGTGCGCGTCCGTGGTGCTGAGGCTCACGAGGGCGACGCCGTGGTCCCGGTCGGCCCGCGCGACCTGGTGGGGGTGGAGGAGATGGAGCTCTCGGGCCTGGATCCCCGGCTCCGGGAGGTCGAGATCATCGCCGCCACGGATGTGACGAACCCACTGCTGGGACCCCACGGGGCGAGCGAGGTCTTCGGGGCACAGAAGGGCGCATCCCCTGAGGACGTGGTCCTGTTGGAGGAGGTGCTCTCCCA
>JAKECL010000472.1 GCA_030460725.1 Propionibacterium sp. | reverse complement strand
GGCCCTCGACGCAGGCGGACTTGCCGACGCCGGGCTCGCCGATGAGGACGGGGTTGTTCTTGGTACGGCGGCTCAGAACGGTCATCACCCGCTCGATCTCGGTCTCACGACCGATCACGGGATCGAGTTCGCCGTCCTTCGCAGCCTGGGTCAGGTTGCGACCGAACTGGTCCAGCACCGTCGCGCTGGACTGGGCGGGCCCGACGTCGGGAGCACCGGCCGTAGCGGCCTCCTTGTCGTTGCCCTGGTATCCCTGGAGCAGCTGCAGCACGGTGTTGCGCACCGTGTTGAGATCGGCACCCAGCCGGATCAGCACCTGGGCGGCCACACCCTCCCCCTCGCGGATCAGCCCGAGCAGGATGTGCTCGGTGCCGATGTACGAGTGGTTCATCTGCAGGGCCTCGCGCAGGCTCAGTTCGAGAACCTTCTTGGCCCGCGGGGTGAACGGGATGTGCCCGGCCGGCGTGTTGTTGCCGTGCCCGATGATCTCCTCCACCTGGGCTCGCACAGCCTCGAGGGAGATGTCGAGGGACTCGAGGGCCTTGGCGGCCACTCCCTCCCCCTCGCTGATGAGTCCCAGCAGGAGGTGCTCCGTACCGATGTAATTGTGGTTCAGGGCCTTGGCCTCGTCCTGGGCCAGGACGACGACCCGACGCGCCCGGTCTGTGAACCGTTCGAACATGAAGTCTCCTCATAACGGGACCGGATCACCCCCGGAGGGGGCGGTCACTGTCCTTGACAGTCTAGAAGCAGATGCCAATCGTTCCCGACCGGATCCGCCTCCGCATACGCACCGGACAACGCCAGAGGCGGCTCAGCCACTCCCGACGTTCGCCCCCCGCGCAACATGACTTGAGTCTAGGACGCTCAAGCCCCGGACGCGACTCAACCCCGGACAGTGCGCGACGAGCACCCATCAGCACCCCGGAACGCAAGGACGGGATGGACGACCCAGGAAGTCGTCCATCCCGTCCTCGTCGGGAAGTCTCAGCCGAATGAATCAGGCGTGAGCCCGCTCATATGCGGCGCGAATCTCATTGGAGACGCGGCCGCGGGACGAAACCTCGAGCCCCTCGGACTGGGCCCAGGAGCGAATCTCATTGGCGGTCGGGCCACCCACAGGACGACGCCCGCGAGTGCGACGACCACCGGTACGGCGAGCGGCTCCAATCCAGGGGCCGAGCTCATCGCGAAGCTTCTGAGCGTTATCCGCGGACAGATCGATGGAGTAGTTCACCCCGTCGATCGAAAAGACGACCGATTCGTCGGCCGGGGACCCATCAAGATCGTCGACGAGGTCGACGCGAACCCTCTGTGCCATGGTGTTCCTTTCACGCAACGGGCACGATCCGGACCATCACGGTCCGTCTCACTTCTTGAACAATATTATGGAATGGGTTCAAGCGCAATCAAGTCGTCGAACCAAATTCTCAGCGAGTAGCTATTCGCCACGCGATCCGGTGCAACACGGCACCTCCGCCCGACTCCGAGAAGACCGACCCTATACCCGCAAGGATGCGCCCATGGCCACTATGAGGCAGTCTTGACGAGTGCCTGACGACTTCAACCGGCTGCTCACCGTGGGCTCCGTGCCTCCCCCCTCCTCCGCCCTGGAGGCGGTGCACATCGATCTGGGCCCCGACCATCCAACCCGGCCGGGACTCGTCACTATTCCCGTTCTCGTTGAGGAGGGTAGCCTCACGCGCGCCAAAGTCGAGATCGGGTATCTGCACCGCGGCCCCGAGAAACTCTTCGAGGCCCGCGACTACCGGCAACTCATCATGCTGGCCTCCCGCCACGACTGGCAGGCACCATTTGTCGGAGAGCTCGGCGCAGCTCTCGTCGTCGAACGGGCAATGGGGATTGTCTGCCCGCCCCGAGTCACCTGGATCCGGACACTCCTCCTGGAATTCTCACGTATCTCCAGCCACCTCGCTTTCCTGTCATGGCTGCCATACGCCGCCGATGACACCGGCACGTCCCACGCTCTTCATGCCTCGCTGGGCTCCTCCCACATATTGTGGGAGA
>JAKECL010000471.1 GCA_030460725.1 Propionibacterium sp. | reverse complement strand
TGAGCGCCGGATGCGGTCAGGGTTCGCATGGGTTCGGACACCGGGGTGGATAGGTGCGCCATGCTTGCCTCGCCCTGGTTGTTGATGCGCTGGATGAGGTGTTCGGCCATGCCGTAGCGGCGTAGGCCCTCGCGGATGCGGCGCATCGTCTTCTCCGCCAGGGGCTTCGCGCGGTCCCCGATCCGCTCGGCGGGGATGCTCCAGTCGATCGCGGTGTAGGCTCCCATGGTCCACGGCTCCACCACGCGCCCACAGTTGGGGCGGGTGCAGGTGTAGACGTACTGGGCGCCGTACCTGCCCCAGGGCTCCCGGTCCTGCCGCTTCCACGACTGGCGGCCATCCACCCACCCGTGCTCCGCGCACCAGCACCGGGGTCTGGTGATGGCCTCGAAGTCCGGGGCCCGCTCGCCCTTGCGCCAGGCGACCACATACATGCGATCCCGGGACTGCGGCGCCGGCGCCCCGAACCTCTGGGCATGCGCGCTGTTGAGGAACACGAACCGGTAGTCGTAGCCCAAGTTGGCCAGGCCCATGCGCCAGGCGGGCATGAGCTCCCACTTCGCGGCGTCCACCACGTTCTCCGTGATGATCGCCTTGTACCTGTGGAACTCCGCGAACCTCAGGACATCCCACATGGTTGCCCGGGAGCGCACGGCGGCGTCGTCGGGCAAGGGGTCCTCCAGGAGGCCGAGGAGGTCGCGCTGGCGGGCTTCGGCGCGCTTCTGCCTGCTGATGCCCTTCGCCACGGAGTGATTGGTGCACTCCGGGCTGGCCCAGAGGATGTCGGTGGACGGATAGCGGGAGGGTTCGACCTGGCTGATGTCCGCACAGTCGTGGGCCGTGTCGGGGTGGTTGGCCTGGTGGGTGTCGATGGCGAGGCGCCAGTGGTTGGCAGCCATGCGCACCGTGACGCCGGGGATCTGCTCGGCGCCCGTGCTGGACCCACCTGCCCCGCAGAACAGGTCCGTGATCGTGACTCCGTCGGTGGTGGTCATGCTGCCTCGCCGCCCTCGGGGTCTTCGTCGATGAGTTCGCCCTGGATGACCTCGCCCTCCGACTCCGGCTGCTGCTGGCGGGCCTGCTCCTGCTGGTACCGGTCACGCAGGTAGGAGAGGACCTGCCCGGCCTCCACCTCGGTGAGGTCCAAGACGTGGCCGACCTCCCGGCGGATCACCCACTGGACGACCGCCACGCACTTGGCGTCGTCGAAGCCGAGAGCATCCGAGAACTCCTGGATGCGGGCCTGCTGCTCATCCGAGATCCCCGGCACCTGCTGGGGTGCGGGCTCCGGCGCGGGGGCCTCCACGGGCCTCGCGGGCTCCGGGGCTTCGCTCACCGCGGACGCGGGCAGATCCAACACCGACCCATCCGCGTTGACGTCCGCCCCCAGCTCCTCCGGCGTGTAGATCACCCCGTACAGGGCATCCGACGCGCCCTCGCGGGCCACCTCGGTGATGGCACGAGCCTTGAGCATGGCCGCCGGGTACTTCTTCCAGTTGTTCTTCCCCAGCAGGCCCGCCGCCTGGGCACGGTCCAAGGTCCACGTGACGCTGAACGTGTAGTCCGGGTCGTCAGCGCGGATCAGCTCCGCCGTGGCCTCACGGTCGTTGCCGTGGACGCGCAGCTTGTGGCCCGCCTTCCTGATGAGGGCGGCGATCATGTCGGCGCCCATGGAGGGCTGCCCGTCTATGACGTTTCTGCCGTTGATGGACTGGACGGCCCCGAACCCGAGGGGCGCGCCGATCTCGATGGCGAGGAGGATGTTGCCGGGGTTGTCGCGGTACTGGGGTGGGAGCAGGTTCGCGGTGGCGAGGAGCTGCGCGTTCTTCATGAAGGCGGGAAGGTTCTCGTTCTCGAAGCGAACGATGTCGGTGGTCATGGATCACACCTCCTCGACGGTGAGGGCCTCGATGAGGGCCGCGGCCGGTGTGATGGCCCGCGCCAGGGCGTCAGCCTGCGTGGGGGTCTGGCGCACGCTGATGGACGGCTCCCCGAACTCAGCGGGCACCTCCCTGATGCCGTCAGGGATCT
>JAKECL010000470.1 GCA_030460725.1 Propionibacterium sp. | reverse complement strand
GGGGTGGTGGGGGGGGCGGGGGGGTGCCGTTAATTGACGGGGGCCCCCCGCCTCAAGGGGGTCGGGGGGCGGCCCCGTGTCACATCAGCGCTGCGACTGCCCGGATTCCTCGGTGAGAGGAGTGAGGGCGCTCTCCCACGGGGGAGTGGTCCTGTCCCGGAGACGATCCGTCGTGGAGCCATCGGTGGGCCGACAGCCGGAGCCGTAGGTCAGAGCGGTGTGACTCCCCGGTGCGATCGTGAGGTCGAAGTAGCCGCCGTTGCCGGTGTCGTACCAACTGATGCTGATGACCTTGGCGTCGCGATGATCCGTCTTCTCCGTGAAGCCGGTCTGCGCCAGGACGGCGTCGATCGCCTGCACTGCGGCATCGGCATCGACGGGACCGCCCTTGACATGGGATCCGTCGACCTCGTACGCGTCCTCCTGGGGCGTGCCGCACTCCTGGAGTTCGGAGGCGCTCGTGAGCGAGGGGTGACCGAGTCCGATGGGTTCCAGGCGCGTGAGGATGTCCTGGACCAGGGGCTCGACCTGCCCCTGGTAGTCCTCGATGCTCTGTCGCTGGTCCAGGGGTTTGTCCCCGTCCCAGAATGGCGTTGAATCCACTGCTCCTCCTTGTGTGCAGGCGGTCGCGAGAGTCAGGGTGGACAAGAGGAGCGCGGTCAGGCGCAGGGGGACCCGCTTCATCTCACTCCCCCCACGACCTGCGCGAAGTTCTCGAGCGTGCGCGTGTTCTCGTCGAGATAGGTGGAGTGGTTCTTGAAACCGTCCCAGAACTGCCACCACGAGATCGAGCTGTCATAGTTGGCTGAGCCGGTGGCATCGCTGGACAGGTGGGTCACCCCCTCCATCTTCGCCGGGTTCTTGCCGAAAGCCCAGTCGGGGCCCATGCCCTGGACGGCGTCACCTTCGGGGACGGCGGAAACATAGGCGTGCCCGGGGTCCAGACTGTACTCCCGGACATCCTGGGCACCCGAGCCGGGGGACCCGAACATCACGAGGTCGTCGACAGTGTCCTCACGCACCTGGTTGACGGCCATGCCCGCCGTCGTGGAGCCGTAGGAATGGCCCAGCACCGTCTGGTGGGGGTCCCCCGCACCCGACGATGTGCGGGAGGACTGGATGCCCTCGACGAAGGAGGACAGGTGCTCCGCCCCCGCATGGGCCTTGGCCGTGGAGGAGACGTCGATGTCCTGAGGTGCCTCGTAGCCCAGCCACGCGATCGAGGCGACACCCGAGGGTGCGAGCCCGGCTGCGTCAGCAGCCTTGCCGCGCAGACGCTCCATGTGTCGCACGTAGTCATCGAGGCTGCCGCGCACGGTTGTCGTCATACCCGGGACGAAGGTGGCGACGTGGTCGGCGCGGTCGACATCCCCCACGGCGACAGCCGCCTTGACGAGGTTCCCCGAGGGGTCCAGGACCACGAGGTGGCGGTCCGATCCGGCATCGATCGTCTTCTCGACGGCCTCCAGGTCGCTGACCCGCTCGCGCGCACGGGCCCATTCCATGGAGGCCTGCTGGATCAGCGTCTCGTCGGTGCTCTTCAGCGCCTGGTCCAGCGCCCGCTTCGCCTCGTCCATGTCCCGCCTGGCCCGGTCGAGCATTCCGGGGAGCAGGGCGCGGTTCGCCAGGTCGCGGCTGCCCATGTCGATCCCGTCCAGGTTGCCGATCGCCTCGGGATGGTCCCGGATGATGGCGTCGCGCTCCTGGCGGGTGAGGGCGTTCCACCAGGTCGCGACCTCTGCCGTGGACCATCCCTCCTGGGGCAGGTCGGGCAGTCCCTGGCTGGGGGAGGAGTGGTCCTCCTGCGAGCGGTGCGACCCGTCCTCCACGGCCCGCAGGCGCTTCGCATAGTCCTGATCCACCTGGTTCGCCAGGTCCAGGACCTTGGTGATCTGCGCGGACAGGGACTGGGCGTTGACCTGGTTGTGGGTGGTCAATGCCGGTCTGCGCCCCGGGGGTGGCGGGGCGGGTGGCGGCCAGGTGACCGATCCGTCGGACCGGATCGTCAGGGAGTCGATGGCTGCCTGGTCCAGGC
>JAKECL010000030.1 GCA_030460725.1 Propionibacterium sp. | reverse complement strand
TCGCCCCGCCCCTCTCCTCGTGCGCTTCGACGGCGACGGGGCTGGCACCCGCGACACTGAACGGCCGCCCCTGCGCGATCCACAGTGATCGCCGATCCATGAGCTGCATGTGCACATGGGGTTCCGTGCTGTTGCCCGAGTTCCCACACTCACCGATGACCTGCCCCGCGCGCACCCGGTCTCCCACTCGCACGCGCGCCGAACCGCGACGCAGGTGCGCGACCAGGGCGAAGCTCCCCTGCACGTCGCGCACGACCACGTGGTTCCCCACCACCCAGGACGCTCCACCGATGCTGCGCGCGATTCCCTCGACGGTGAAGAAGTAGGCCAGCGCCCACCACGAGGTCCGACTCCTGTGGTCGCGTCGCCAGTCGGAAACCGTGACGACCTCTCCGTCGGCCATGGCCAGGACGGGTTGCCCGAAGCTGGGGAAACGGTTCGCGGCAACCATCCCGCCGCTGGGCCGGGGAGTCGCGTCCTTGGGGTCATGCACCAGGTCGATGGCAAAAGTCTGTCCGTAGAGCCTGGTCCCGTGGCTGGGCACCCGGCTGGACGGGCTGTTGACGGCCCACCATCTTCCCTGCACCGGCGGGAACACGGGCTGAGGAGGCAGGTCCTCCTCTGAGTGGGTTGCGGCAACCGAGACCACCACCGTCACCGCCGCCAGCGCGAGCACCGCGTAGCTCCCTCCTGCGAGGAGCGTGCGCACGGAGTCTGGAACACCCAGAAGGCCACTGAGCGCCGCAATCAGGAGAAAGCCGACCGCACCCGTCCAGATGACGAGCCTCCACCGGTTGATTCCATCGACCAGTGCCGTCATCGGTGTCGTCTCCTCGCGCCGTCTGGTGGGAAGACCCGAGGCTATCGGTGACCGCCCGGGTCCGCACCCGGGCGATGTGCCTCATGGTGGTTGAACGCCTGCGGTTCCGGGGGGCCTCCGCCGCGACGTGCCGCCGCGATGTGCCGCCTCGACGACGCGCGCGCCTCGGTCCAGGAACGAGCGAACCCGATCCCTTGCGAGCTCCTCCACGTCAGGAACGCGGCGACACGGACTTGACTCTGCCGTAACGTCAACCGGAATGATGATGGTCATGACAGAGAAGAACGGACCGGCCATCGACCGGTCGATCTACCCGATGCCGATGTTCGTGAACTACGTGGTCAGCGACCTCGTGGCCGCGGAGGCTCTGTATGCTGCCGCGGGCTTCGTGACCCTGGCGACGATCCGCGGGCCGGACGGCGTGCCTGCGCTCGTGCACCTGCGTCGTGAGAAGTGCGAGGACATCCTGATGGTCCAGGGCAGAGCCGTTCGCGGAACCGTCTCCGCATCGTTCTCGGCCGGGGACATCGACCTCGCCGACGTCGCGCAACGTGTGCGCTCCGCCGGAGGTGAGGTGACCGGGCCTTTCGACACTCCGTGGTTCACGACTGACGTGAGAATCACCGACGGAGATGGGAACACGGTCACGCTGACCGCCCCGCGAATGGCGGACCAGGAGGCAGCGCGGGTGTGGGCCTCCGATCAGATCGCGGGTGACTTCGAGCGGCACGAGGACGCGTCCCTCGATCCGTCTCAGGCCTGAAAGGGGATCACCGATGACGGAATGGCCGATCAGGGATCTCTCGCGGGCGACAGGACTCACCAGTCGAACGCTTCGGCACTATGAGCAGATCGGACTCCTCCGCCCATCACGGGTGGCGAGCAACGGATACCGCTTCTACGGGGACGCCGAGATCTCGCGGCTCTATCGAATCCTGTCGCTGCGTGCGCTCGGGCTCCCGCTTGCCACCATCCAGCTCACCCTCGACACCGACACGTCGTTGTCCGCAGCGCTCGAATCTCATCTCGCGCTCTTGGAGGAGCGACGAGAACGCACTGTCCAGCAGATCGCCGTCGTCGAGCACACGCTCGACTCGGTGAGGAAGGGCCAGACCATGACCATCCAGGAAGTCTTCGCAGGCTTCGACCAGAGCCAGTACGAATCCGAGGTACGCACACGCTGGGGCGACCAGGCCTGGGAGCACACAGCCAAGCGACGTGCGGGGATGACCGAGGAACAGCGGCGAGACGAGGATCAGAGGAGCCTCGACATCAACGCAGCACTGCGCGCCGCGGCCGAAGACAAGGAGGATCCGGCGAGCACTCGGTTCCAGGCCCTGGTCGCGGCCCACCACAGGTGGGTCACCGAGTACTGGGGAGGACGTGAGCCCGACACAGACGCCTACATCAGCCTCTCCGAGATGTACGTCGCGGACCCTCGCTTCGCAGCCACTTACGGCGGGCCGAGGAACGCCGAACGCATCCGAGCGGCCATGCAGACGTGGATCACCGCCAACCTCACGGAGGAGACGGGTTCCTCTGCCGACCGGAGACCCTGACCGCTGTAGTCCTTGCCGACCCCGAGCGTGCTCTCTGCGACCTGCTCCGCCAGGTGCAGCAGGATCGTTGGCCACACGTCCTCACCGTCGTGCTCGACAGGGGCGATGAACAGTTGGAAGGGCCCACCCCTTCCTCCACCGATTGAGCGCCACGGTTCTCCGTGTCAACCCTGTCACATGAGCTTCGTGGACTCCAGGGCTTCGGCGAGGTTCCGGTTGAAGGAGATCAGCGGACGGCGCAGCACCAGACCGAGCAGCAGCGCAGGCAGGATGAAGAGTGCCAGGGTGCCCAGCGCGATCCAGTAGTCACCGTCGTACGTGCCCGCGATCGCCGCGCGGAAGGCATCGACCGCGTAGGTGGCGGGCAGGAAGACGCTGAGGTGCTGGAACCACTGGGGCAGCAGTTGCAGTGGGTAGGCACCCCCGGAGGCGGAGATCTGGACGACCAGCAGCAGCACGCACAGGGCCTTTCCGGCATTGCCGAAGGCCACGACGGCCGTGTAGACGGTCAGGGTGAACACCAGCGAGGTCACCCACCCGCAGAGCATGTAGAGCCACGGGTGGACGGACTGGACGTGGACGAAGATCAGGCTCCCCCCGCACACCAGGGTCGACTGGACCAGGCCGATCAGGGCGAAGATCCCGTAGCGGCCCAGGTACTTCTGGTGGGCGCGCAGCTCCGGCACCCCGGCGATCCCCGGCACCTGTGCGAGCTCCTGGTGGACGCCCGGTGCGTGCCGCCCCGCAAGCGGGCCCACTTCGGCCAGGGCGTCACGGTGCACCCCGACCTGCACCGACACCACGATGAGGAGCGCACCCACCCACAGGGCCAGCATCGTGTAGAGCGGCGCCATTGCGGAGCCGAAGTTCGCCACCGGGAACACTGCCACCCGGTTGACCGCGACGGGCGCAGCCAGTGAGGCCGCAACGCTGGACGGGTCCTGGCTCAGGACCCCCTTGAGCGCCGAGAGGTCCCCCGTGGTCCGCGCCGTCTCCAGCGCCTCACGCAGACGGTCGAAGGTGTCCGCCGCCTGCGTCAGGGACGCCGAGACCTCGGAAGTGGTGGCCTGCGCATGGTCCAGCTGGTCGAGCAGAGTGCCCGAGGCTCCACTCAGTCCCGCTCCGGCCGCATCCAGGTCATCCCCCACCGTTCCGGCGGCCTGCAGAGCTGTGGCGAGCTCGCCGGAGAGCTGGTCGAGCTGCGACTTCAGGTCCGTGTCGTACTCGGCCTTGAGCGCATCGACCGCCGCCTGTGCCTGGTCAATGATGTCGGAGAGCTCCTGGTGGGAGGCCTGTGCATTGGCATTGCCGGAACTCATGTGGCTGGCCGCCAGGTCGAGCGCATCCTTGAGGGCCCCCAGGTGGGTGATCGCTGCGTCCAGCGCCTCCAGCACGGGGTCCAGTGCTCCGTCGGGCAGCAGCGGGGCGATGTCGGTCTGCAACTGCGTGCGCAGCGTCGTGTAGTCATCGATCTGGGCCTGGACCTGTTGGGCCATGCCCTGGAGGACCCCGACCTGGCTGTGTGACTGGTCATCGGCCGCATTGAACACGGCGTCGATGCCACTCCTCACGTCCGCGTACCCCCGTGAACTCAGCTCCAGCGCCGAGGAGAGGCCCTGGGTCGCCGTGTCGATCGTTGTCTGCAGGGAGCCTGCGGCGGCCACCCCGCCGCCGATGGCACCCGAGGCATCGTCCATCGTCTGTCCCGTGGCCGTGATCAGTGCCGCCGAACTGCGCACCAGCCCCTGGCTGGAGGTGATGAGCGTCGTGAAGGTGTCGGTGGTGGTGGCAGCCGCACGCAACTGTGTGGCAGCCTCCCCGATGTGGGACTCCAGGCGGGTGAACAGGGCCTGGGTGTCGGCGCTGTCCAGGTACTGCGACAGGGAGGAGAGGATGCTGACGCCGACCTCACCGAGGGTCTGCGTGAACACCGTGTTGATCCCTGAGGAGACACGGTCCGCCCCCTGCCCGGTGAGCTTCGGCGCCAGCGCGTTCTTCTTCTCATTCGTGTAGTACGCAATGTCCGTACGCTGGGCGTCGGTGTCGTAGAAGGTCAGCATGTCCTTGCTGAACGAGGGCGGGAGCACGATCGCGGCGTAGTACTCCCCCGACTTGGTGCCGTCGATGGCCTCCTCCTGAGAGGTCACCACCCAGTTGAAGTCCTGGGTGGTGCGCAGCTGCGCCACCACCTGGTCCCCGATGTTCAGGCGCAGTGGGATCAGGTCGGATTGGTACCCCTCATCCGTGTTCGCCACCGCGACGGTGAGGTTCTTGACATTGGAGAACGGGTCCCAGCTGGCGATCACGTTGAACCAGGTGAACAGCGAGGGCAGGATGCAGACGCCCACCATGACAATGACGGCCATGGTGTTGCTGGTGGCCCGGCGCAGGTCGCGTCGCATGAGCATCCAGATGCCTCTCATGCCGGTCCGCCTTCCTGCATCGGCTCGCTGTCGCCGTCCCGCTTCCTGCTCCCCTGTGCCCCCGACTTGGGGCCTCCGGGTGCCGGAGCCACGTCGGCACCCGCGGTGTCTCCTGCCGCCTCCCGCTCCTCAGCCTCCTGACGAGGGCGCCCCCCGGCCCCGTCTGCTGGTTTCTTGGGGGGCTGACCCTGCGCCTGGGCGGATGCAGTGCGCGCCTCGGTCCCGTCCTGGGGTGTGGATCCACCGGCATCGTCAGCTCCGCTCACCCCCGACTCCTCGGGACGCCGCTCCGTGGTCGAGACGTCCTCCGCCTCGTGGGACCCGGCCGGCGGCCTGGTGGCGTCGCCCTCGTCGATCCCCCTGCCACCGGGTGCGGACCCGGCCCCGTTCCCGGAAGTGGACTCGGCGGGCCGATACCCGGCCACGACAGCGCGACGCAGGTCGACCTCGTCCATGGCGCTCAGTGCCAGGCCGTCGTGGACGGACTCACGCACGTACTCCGTGGCCACCAGGAAGGCGAACATGATCAGGAACCACGCCACCCACAGTCCCAGCAGCAGCGCCTTGACGCTCGGGTCGTGGGAGGGGACGGCCAGGAGCACCAGCGGCACCGCGATCCCCGCGACCAGTGCCCCCCGCAGCAGGCGCGGGTAGCGGCGGCGGAAGGCGTGGGCGCGGCGGTGGACGGATGTGCTGAACTCCTCGCGGTTGGCGAGCGCCCGCAGGACCTGGGGAAGGGGGTAGGTGCCGGGGAGGTGCACCTCCTCGGCGACCAGCAGGCCCGTGTCGGCGATGCGCCGGTTGAACATGCGCGTCACATTGCCCAGCGAGCGGCGCAGGACCAGACCCAGCAGGAATGCCAACGCAATGAAGATCCCCAGGATGCCCAGGCACTTCCAGTAGTGAGCGTCGTAGAACCCGGAGATCACCTCGCGCATCGCATCGATGCCGTAGGTGAAGGGGAAGAACGGATAGAGGCGGCGGAAGAAGCCGGGCATCATCTCGATCGGGTAGAGGCCTGAGGCACCAGGGATCTGCATGATCACCAGGACGATGCACAGGCCTTTGCCGATGTGACTGAAGGACACGGACAGGGCGTAGATGATGCTGAGATAGGCGGGCGCGATCAGCATGCCGGTGGCGACGAAGGCCACCGCATTGACGTGTTGCACCCCGATCACCAGGTTCCCCACCGTCACCAGCAGTCCCTGAAGCGTCGCCAGGCAGGCCAGCAGCAGCCACCTGGCCATGTATCCCTGGCGCACGGTCAGGTGTTGGACCCCCTCGCGGTCGACCTCCAGCTTGAGGACGACGACCAGCATGAAGCTGCCGATCCACAGGGAGAGGTTCGTGAAGAGAGCCGCCATGCCGGAGCCGTAGGCGGCGACCGGGAAGAGGACTTGCTCGCTCACCTGAACGGGTGAGGCCATGAACTGGGCAATCTGCTGGGGGTCCAGACCTGTCAGCGTCCCCAGGTCCTTCCAGGCCGCGGCGGAGCTCAGTGCCACGACGTCAGTGCGAATGGTCGAGATGCCCTGCTCGACGCCGCCCAGCGTGTCGGAGAGACCACCGAGCGCACTGACCGTGGAGGTGACCTGCCCGTCGAGGTCGGTGAGGAGCTGCTGGGCCTGACCGAGCTGGGTGCGCAAGGAGGTGATCGCGGTGGAGAGGCCCCCTGCGCTGGCCGAGACGGCGGACATCCCGGCATTGAGGCTCGGGATCGTCTGGGTGAGGAGCGTCTGCATCTGGCCCGAGGCGGTGGCGGCGTCCTGGATGGAGGAGTCGATCGCGGTGGCCGCCGTGCCGATCGAGTTGACCGAGGAGTCCAGGTCCGTGTTCAGCGTCTGCAGGTTCGTGACGACCTGCTGGTCGGCGGTGTTGTGGTCCTCGAGCTGGTGGAGCACGACGGCGAGCCTGTCGGCGATCTGCGGATCCAACTGCGCATTGTCCAGGACCTGCTGGAGGTCGGAGATGGCCTGCCCATTGGCGGTGACCGCCTGGTCCACCGCGTCCAGGGCGGTGCCGACGTGCCCGTTGACCTCCGTGACCGTCCCACCCAGGGTCTTCAGGGAGGACTGGGCCTGGGTGGAGACCCCGGCCAGCAGGGTCGCGCCCTGGACGTAGGAGGAGGCCGCACTCTGGGTGAAGGTGGTCAGGCTGGACTGGGCGGAAGCCGCCAGCGTCTGCCCCGTGGACATCGCCTGCTCGGTGTCGGCCAGGGCCTGGTCGGCGTCAACCAGCGACTGCTGGGCGGTCGCGATCGTGTGGTGGGTGCCCTCCAGCGTGGTCTTCAGGGACGTGACCGAGTCCGCAGCGCCCCCCACCTTGGCCGTGGCATCGTCGAGCGCGGAGATCGTGGAGTCACGTGCCTCACCCAGCTGCGTCTCGGTGTCCGTCCCGGCGGCACGGATCGCCTCGGCTGCCTTCTCGGCGACGGTGGAGGTGAAGGTGTCGGTGATGCGCCGGTCCAGCGTCGTGGCTCCGACATCCGTCATCTTCGGAGCGACGGCATTCGCCTTCTCGTTGACGAAGTACTGCAGCTGCGGCTGGGTGAAGTTCGCGGTGGTGATGGACAGGAGGTTCTGGCTGAAGTCCGGGGGAATGACGATGGCGGCGTAGGAGTCGCCTCTGTGGACTCGTTCCATGGCGTCGTCCAGATCGGTGAAGCGCCACCCCAGCTGGTTGTTCTCCTTCAACTGGGCGACCACCTGTGAGCCGACGTCCAGGTCACCGGCCAGATCCGAGTGTGCACCCGTGTCCTGGTTCACCACCGCGACATCGATGTGGGAGGTGTTGGAGTAGGGGTCCCAGAAGGCGATGACATTGACCCAGGCGTACAGGGCGGGTGTCACGATGATGCCCAGGATGATGATCCATGCCTGTGGTACCGCGACCAGGCGCCGCAGGTCACGGGTGAACACGCGCCAGACGTTTCTCACTGTGCTCCTGGGTCTCTCGGGCGGACGCTGCGTGCGGGCTGGCGCGAAGCGGCAGTGGCCCACCGCGCTCGCTGACCGGGCGCACACGCACCCGAGGTGGCGTCGCGCCTGTGCCCGCCGTCCAGTATCGACCAGATCCACACCGGCGTCGAAGTGCTGCCGGACACGTGTCGAGGAGCTTCGCGACATGGGCTCTTGGGGAGCGCCCGGGAGACAGCACCTCGGACACAGCTCGGGGCCCGCCGTCTCCGGCGGGCCCCGAGCATCCCATCAACACAGTTCGAGTCGGAACACCCTCAGGTGAACACTCCCATGACTCGTCACCGAGACTATGGAACGTCCTTTGGAGCATCCTTGGATACGGCTGGGAATCTTCTGGGAACCCCGGTCCCCCGGCTCTGCGTCGCCCTCGTCGATCTCCTGGGCACACAACGGGACCCAGCGCCTAGGCTGGCGCCATGACAGAGAAGACCCTCGCCCACGTCCTGGAACCCGCGCTCATGGACACCTCCGTGCGCGCCCAGGACGACTACTTCCGACACATCAACGGCACCTGGCTCAAGGAACACCGCATTCCCGCCGACCGTCCCATCGACGGCGCGTTCTACACCCTGCGTGACCTCTCCGAGGAGCGCGGACGTGCCATCGTCCAGGACGCCGCGGCCGGGCACATCGACGATCCCGATGCCCAGCGCATCGCCACGATCTTCGGTCAGTTCATGGACGAGGACGCCATCGAGGCACAGGGGGCGGCGCCCCTGCTCCCCGAGCTCGACGCGATCGCCGCGGCCACGACGGCCGACGAGCTGGCCGCCGTGGGCGGTCGGCTCATGCGATCCTCCGTGTCCTTGTTCTTCGCGCCCTACATCAACAATGACATCAACGACACCACCCGCTACATCACCTACTTCTCGCAGGCCGGTCTGGGCCTGCCCGACGAGTCCTACTACCGCGAGGACAAGTACGCCGACACGCGTGAGGCCTACACGAGCCATGTGGGACGCGCGCTCACGCTCGCCGGCGTCGTCGACGAGGGCGGCGCGGCCGAGGCCGCGCAGAAGGTCATGGCCTTCGAGACCGAACTCGCCTCACACCACTGGGACTCCGTGAAGACCCGGGACCCGCAGCTGGCGAACAATCCGCGAACCTGGGCAGAGATCGCCTCGCAGAACCCCGGCTTCGCATGGGATGCGTGGGCCAAGGAGCTGGGTCTGGACACGAGCGTCCTGGACACCCTCAATGTCGACCAGCCCGACTTCCTGGAGGCGGGGGCCAGCCTGTGGACCGCCACCGATCTTGAGGTCCTCAAGCTCTGGCTGATGCGCAAGATCGTCGACGCGCGCTCCCCGCTGCTCTCCCGCGCCTTCGTGGAGGAGAACTTCGACTTCTACTCCCGCTCGCTGGCAGGAACGGAGGAGCTGCGCCCCCGGTGGAAGCGCGGACTGGGTCTGGTGGAGGGAACACTGGGTGAAGCCTTGGGTCGCCTTTACGTGGCCCGCCACTTCCCACCGGAGAACAAGGCTCGGATGGAGGACCTGGTCGGTCGGCTGCTGGAGGCCTACCGGGAGTCCATCACGGGGCTGGACTGGATGGGAGAGGCCACCAAGGCGCGTGCCCTGGAGAAGCTGGGGACCTTCAATCCGAAGATCGCCTACCCCCCGAAGTGGAGGGACTACTCGGGCCTGGAGTTGTCCGAGGAGGCGACCCTGGTCGACAACGTGCGTGCCGCCGAGGCCTTCGAACTGGACTGGGAGCTGGGCAAACTCACCCGGCCCGTGGACCGTGACGAATGGCTGATGACGCCGCAGACCGTCAATGCCTACTACAACCCGACGATGAACGAGATCGTCTTCCCCGCCGCCATCCTGCAGCCACCGTTCTTCGACCCGGAAGCCGATGACGCCGTGAACTTCGGCGCCATCGGGGCCGTCATCGGCCACGAGATCGGTCATGGGTTCGACGACCAGGGCAGCCAGTTCGACCAGGACGGCAATCTCAACAACTGGTGGACGGACACCGACCGCGCCGAGTTCGAGGCCAGGACCAAGGCGCTCATCGCCCAGTACGACGCCTTCACCCCACTCGCCCTGGCTGGCAGGCCCGAGAACTACCACGTCAACGGCGCGTTGACGATCGGTGAGAACATCGGGGACCTGGGCGGACTGACCATCGCCTGGAAGGCGTGGCTGGCCGCGCTGGCCGACCGTGGGATCGAGGATCCGGCCAAGGCGCCCAACATCGACGGGATTGGTGGACCGCAGCGCTTCTTCGCCGCCTGGGCCAGGGCGTGGCGTTCCAAGTCACGTGACGAGTTCGCCGTCCAGCTGCTCGCCATCGACCCGCACTCGCCCGCGGAGTTCCGCTGCAACGGGGTGCTGCGCAACCTGGATGCCTTCGCCCAGACCTACGACGTGCATCCCGGTGACGCCATGTGGCTGGACCCGACCCAGCGGGTG
>JAKECL010000469.1 GCA_030460725.1 Propionibacterium sp. | reverse complement strand
CCGACGCCCGGTGGGGGGCGTGACCGGTGGGGGGGGGGCCACCGGGGCCCCGGGCCGGCGGGGTGGTGGGGGGCGCGGGACCACCGCGACCGGGTTCTGACTCCGTGTCCGCATTGTCTGCGGCGACCGGGGAGGAGATGGTGTGACATGTGTGGGCAAGGTCGGCGGGGGACTCCCGGGTGGCAGGCGGTACCGCCCTCCGCGTGGACGTGGCACCCTTGGGGGCGATGACCGACCACACCCATTCCCCAGCCCCGCTCCGCCCAGAGGGTTCTGCCCACACCGCCTCCGCGGGAACCGGGTCGACCGGTGTCCACACCTCCTCCGGATCCGGACCTGCGGTGAGCGCCCTGGTGGGTACCCATGACGTGCCCACACTGCTGGCGAATGCACAGCAGGCCTTCACCCACCTGCCCCCCGGCGTGGTCGACCTCGGCCACGTCTTCGAGGCTGCAGGGGAGGAGATCGCCCTGGTCGGTGGTCCGGTGCGCGATGCCTTCCTGGGGGTTTCCCCCCACGACTTCGATTTCGCCACCTCCGCGCGTCCGGAGCGCACCGAGGAACTGCTGGCCCGGTGGGGTGACACGACGTGGGACGTGGGGCGTGAGTTCGGGACCATCGGGGCACGTCGTGGCCACCTGGGGGTGGAGGTCACCACCTACCGCACCGACTCCTACCGGATCGGGTCCCGCAAGCCCGAGGTGGCCTACGGGGACTCCCTGGAGGGGGACCTCACCAGGCGTGACTTCACGGTGAATGCCATGGCGATGCGCCTGCCGGGCATGGTCCTGGTCGATCCCCATCACGGCCTTGAGGACCTGGCCGCAGCGCGCCTGCGCACCCCTGTCTCCCCGGAGCAGTCCTTCGACGACGACCCCCTGCGCATCATGCGTGCCGCCCGCTTCGCCGCCCAGTTGGGCATCGACGTGGACGAGGACGTCATGGACGCCATGGGTACCATGGCCCACCGGCTCGGTATCGTCTCCGCGGAGCGCATCCGTGCCGAGCTCGAACGCCTCATGGTCTCCCCACTGCCACGCAGGGGTCTCGAACTGATGGTCCACACCGGTGTGTGCGACGTCGTCCTCCCGGAGTTCTCCGCCCTGGTGGACACCAAGGACGAGCACAACCGTCACAAGGACGTCTATGAGCACACCCTCACCGTCCTGGACCAGGCCATGGCCCTGGAGACTGGACCCGACGGCCCGGTGCCTGCGCCAGACTTCATCCTGCGCTTCGCGGCGATCATGCACGATGTCGGCAAGCCGGACACCCGGCGCTTCGAGGGCGCCGGGACCGTCACCTTCCACCACCACGAGATGGTGGGGGCGAAGATGACGCGCCGACGCATGAAGGCCCTGCGGTTCGACCGCCACACCACCGATGCCGTGGTTCTGCTGGTGCGCTTGCACCTGCGTTTCCACGGCTACGGGGAGGCAGCCTGGACGGACTCCGCCGTGCGACGCTACATCACCGACGCCGGTGACCAGCTGGAGCGCCTCCACCGGCTCACACGTGCGGACTGCACGACGCGCAACAGGCGCAAGGCCATGCAACTGGGTGCGGCCTATGACGACCTGGAACAGCGCATCGACGACCTGCGCGCGCGGGAGGAACTGGACTCCATCAGGCCCGATCTCGACGGTGACCAGATCATGGAGATCCTCGGGATCGGCCCGGGACGCGAGGTCGGAGCCGCACGGAAGTTCCTCCTCGAGCTGCGCATGGAACGGGGACCCGTCGGTGCCGAGGCCGCCGAGCAGGAACTGCGGGCTTGGTGGGCGCAACAGGGACAGGTTTCCTGAGGATCGAACCGTCGTGGGCCGGGCTCCGGACCCGGATGCCTGCTGGACCCGGATGCCTGCTGGACCCGGATCGCCCGCCGGACCCGGTCCGCACGGGGTCCTGGGCGCTCCTCCGGCCCCGCTGCGCGGGTGGGTCAGTTCACCACGGGTTCGCCCCCAATGACGACGCCCTGCCGCCCCGGTGTGAGGGGTGGGCGAGGGCCAGGGGAGCGGGGTCCCTGTGGCGCAGCCCTGCCCACC
>JAKECL010000468.1 GCA_030460725.1 Propionibacterium sp. | reverse complement strand
GGGAGGACCTCATCTCTGGAGCGTTCCGGGACCGGACCGGGCGGACCGGTGGGACAAGGCTCCTCGGCCCGGTGTCCCGCCAACCAGAGCACCCTGTCCTCAGTTCCCGGGAGCCTCCGAGCCCAGACCCTGCTCGCGGGCGAGGACCACCAGTTGCGCGCGTCCCCGGCTGCCCAGCTTCGTCGCGATGCCGTGGACGTAGTTGCGCACCGTCTTGACGCTGAGGACCAGGCGCCGCGCGATCGTCGCATTGTCGAAGCCGCGGGCGACCAGGTCCAGGACCTCACGTTCCCGGTCGGTGAGCTCGGGGAAGGGGCGCACCCCGTGCGTGCGCGCCCCCATGAGGTGCAGGGCGGCGCGCCGGGCGAGCTGCGGGCCCAGGAGGACCTCCCCGTTGGCCACGGCCCGCACTGCCCGCTCGACCTCCTCCGGTGTCGCGCCCTTGAGCAGGTACCCGCGCGCACCGGCCCGTATGGCGGCGAACAGGGAGTCGTCGTCCCCCAGCATCGTCACCACGAGGACTCCCACACGAGGATCCCAGCGCGCGATCTCCCGGGTGGCCTCGACGCCCGACCCGTTGCCCAGAGCCAGGTCCATGAGCACGACATCGGGGCGAAGGGACACCACCGTGGAGACCGCCTCCGTGGCATCCCCGGCCTGGCCCACGACCTCAAGGCCGTCCAGCGAGCCGAGGAGTGCCGACATGCCGATCCGGAAGACGGGGTGGTCGTCGACCACCACGATGCGGATGGGGGAGGGATCACTCATGGCAGCACCGCAGTCACGGTGGTTCCCCGGCGCCCCTGGCGCGTCCCCGCTCCCGGGGAGACCACCAGGGTGCCCCCGATCTCCCGGGCCCGTTCACGCATCGAGTTCATGCCCACACCCTCCCGGTCCGCGACGATCCCAGGACCATCGTCGTCGCCCGGTGCGACTGCGTCCAGGCCCCGCCCGTCGTCGGTGACGGTGAGGGTCACCGGTCCTCCGGCCGCTCCGGAGACGCGAATGGTGCAGTGGCTCGCGTCGGCATGGCGGTGGGCGTTGAGGACCGCCTCGGCGGCGATGTGGTACACCGCGACCTGGCGGGTGGTGTCGATGCCGTCCGCGTCCTCCGCCTCGACCTGCACGGTGAGGCGGGGGTCGGTGAACAGGGAGGCGAGGACCTCCAGTGCCTCCCCCAGCCGTCCCTCGTCGAGGGCGGGAGGGAGCAGTGCACGGGCGAGGTCGCGCAGATCCTCCGTCCTGGAGGTCAGCTCCTCCTGGAGGCGTTCCATGAGTGCCGCCTCCGGGGGCGCCATCTGGGGGGTCCGGTTGCGGATGGCCGCCAGGGCCAGGCCGGCTCCGGCCAGTGCTGGCCCCAATCCGTCGTGGAGCTCGCGACGCAGGATGCGTCGCTCCTCGTGGCGCACCTGGAGGAGCCGCGCACGGGCCGCGGAGAGCTGCTCGTTGACCTGCGCAAGTTCCAGGGTTGCGGCCACCAGGCCGCTGGCACGCTCCAGCACCTGCACGGTGGTGGCACTCGGTCGGCGCCCGGGAGCGACCCACACGTCGAGGAAGCCCACGGGTCGCCCTCGCAGGAACAGAGGCTGGCGCAGTGGCGTCCCGAGCGGGGTTCCCACCAACGCCGAGACCGCGGACACCGCAGGATCGGAGCGCACGGCCACCGCGCGCAGACGCAGGTCCCGCCGGAGGCCTTCCGCCACGGTCTCCAGGGTGGTGCTGCGGGAGCCCTCCCGGCTGAGGTCGGAACCCAGTCGCTGCAGCAGGACCTCCGCATCCCCGCCCACACCGTGGACCAGGCGGTCCACCCGCACCTGGAGCCAGTGCCGCGCAGGAGTGACCAGGAGCGCGAGGGCGGCGGCGGCAAGTACCCCGGCGTCCTCCCCTCCCACGGGGAGCACCCGGCCCACCACCATGACCAGTGCGAGGTAGAGGGCGACGACCAGCGCCGTGAGCAGGCCCCAGACGGTGGCGCGGGAGAGGAGGCCTCCCAACCTCCGCCCGTGCTCGGGCAGAACCAGGACGAGGACCGCAGCCAGCAGACC
>JAKECL010000029.1 GCA_030460725.1 Propionibacterium sp. | reverse complement strand
CCTCACGGTTGATCGAGGTGTTCGAACCAGCCCTGTGCTGCAACACGGGCGTGTGTGGGACGGACCCCAGCCAGGCACTGATCTCCTTCACCGCGGACTGCTCGTACCTCGCGTCCCGCGGCGTGAGGGTACTTCGCCACAACCTGGCCAACGATCCCCAGGCCTTCGTCGACAACGGGACCGTCAGGGCCTTCCTCGACGTGGTCGGATCAGCCGGGCTGCCACTGGTCCTCGTGGACGGAGTCACCGTGGCCACCGGTTCCTACCCGGACCGCGCCCACCTGGAGCAACTGGCGCTCCCCCACCCTGACGAGCCGGTCCACAATGACCTGGGACTCACCGCTGCAGGCCCCGCCGAGAGCTGCTGTGAGGGCGGATCATGCTGTTGAGCGATGTGAGGACCGGGGACCACGCGCGGTCCGGGGCAGGGCAGCCGCACCCCGACACCACGTTCCTCACCTCACTGCCCAAGTTCGTGTTCTTCACCGGCAAGGGTGGTGTCGGCAAGACCTCGGTGGCCTGCGCCACCGCCGTGACACTGGCCGAACGAGGCAGCAGGGTGCTGTTGGTCAGCACTGACCCGGCCTCCAACGTCGGGCAGGTCTTCGCCCAGCACATCGGCAACAGCATCGTCCCCCTGGAGGCCGTGCCCGGCATCGACGCCCTGGAGATTGATCCTGAGGCAGCTGCGGCCGCCTACCGTGAGACGGTCATCGGACCGGTTCGGGCCTTCCTGCCCGCTGCGGAGATCGCCACCATGACCGAACAACTCTCGGGATCCTGCACCACGGAGATCGCCTCCTTCAACGAGTTCACCGACCTCCTGGCCGACCCGGGGCGCACGCGTGGCTACGACCACGTCATCTTCGACACCGCACCGACCGGTCACACGATCCGCCTCCTCCAACTCCCCGGGGACTGGAGCCGCTTCATCGACGACGGACAGGGTGACGCGTCCTGCCTCGGGCCCATGTCCGGCCTGGACAGACACCGCGAGGTCTATGCGGCGGCCGTCCTCGCCCTCGCAGACCCACAACGGTCCCGGCTGGTGCTGGTCGCCCGACCGCAGGACCCCACCCTCCGGGAGGCCGAGCGCACGCACAGCGAACTGGCCGACATCGGGCTCGTCAACCAGTACCTCGTCATCAACGCGGTCATGCCCGCCGCCCGCGACACGGACCCCCTCCGGACCGCGATCCGCACCCGGGAGCAGCGCGCGATCGACACGATGCCCCCCGGGATCGCGTCCCTGCCACGCGACGTCCTCGAGCTGCGCCCCTGGAACATCATGGGAGTCAGACGACTGCGCGACCTCTTCACCCCCTACCAGGACGAGGGCGCTCCCGGAGCCGGATCCACCACCGAAGAGGAGACCCCCTCCTCCACCCGGCCCGGTCCCGGTCTCCCCCCGCTGGGCGCACTCATCGACTCCCTGGAGTCGGAGGGCAACGGTCTCATCCTGTGCATGGGCAAGGGAGGTGTCGGCAAGACGACCATCGCCCAGTCGATCGCCGCGACCCTGGCTTCCCGCGGCCACGAGGTCCTGCTGACCACGACGGATCCGGCTGGGATCGTGGCCGAGGCACTGGGTCACGACCTGGACGACCTCACGGTGGAACGCATCGATCCGGACGAGGCCCTCACCGAGTACTCGCGCGAGGTGCTCGCCACCAAGGGCGCCCACCTCGACGAGGCCGGTCGACGACAGCTGGCCGAGGACCTGCGATCCCCCTGCACCCAGGAGGTCGCAGTATTCCGCCAGTTCTCCGCGGCCATCGCACAGGCGGACCGCAAGTTCGTCGTCATGGACACCGCCCCCACCGGGCACACCCTCCTGTTGCTGGACGCCACGGGCTCCTACCACCGCGAGGTCATCCAGCAGATGGGCGCGGGCACCGGGTGCGTCACCCCCCTGATGCGCCTCCAGGACCCCCACCGCACGAGGCTCCTGATCGTCACGACCCCGGAGACGACACCCGTTCTGGAGGCCGTACAGCTCCAGGACGACCTCGCCAGGGCCGACATCACCCCGTGGGCGTGGATCGTCAACGACTCGGTCACCGCAGCCGACCCGACGTCACCCTTCCTGCGTGCCATCGCCGCCAACGAGGCAGAACCACTGGAACGGGTCCGGTCAGCGGCCGAGCGCCTGGCCGTGGTCCCCCTGCTCGCAGATCCGCCGACCACAGCCCCCGCTCTGCTCGCCATGACCGGGTCCCCGGACACCAGGGCGGTCGCCACACCGGTCGGTGCAGTGACCGGATCAGCTGCGGGCCCGCGTCTGTCCCAGCCGAGCTGACCAGGTCTGGGCCGCGACCTGGACGGCGTCCCACGGTGAGCCCAGGGGTGGGGTGTAGGCGAGGTCGAGGTCGCTGATCTGGTCGATCGTGAGTCCGCAGTGGAGGGCAGTGGCGAAGGTGTCGACCCGCTTGGCGACCTCGCTGCCGCGTCGGCCCACGAGCTGGGCACCGAGGAGACGCCCGTCTGTGGGGTCCCCGGTGATGCGGAAGTGGATCTCGTTCGCCCCCGGGTAGTAGGCCTTGTGGTCATCGGCGACCGAGGCGACCGTCACAGGAGTGCGCCCGACGCCAACTGCTTCATGGTCGCGCACGCCGGTGCGCGCCGCCACCAGGTCGAAGACCTTGACCACCTGGGTACCGACGGAACCGGCGAAGGACCGGTTCCCACCCACGGCGTTCTCCCCCGCGGTGCGGCCCTGCTTGTGGCTGGTGGTGCCCAGCGGTAGGTAGGTCTCACCCAGGAGGCGGTGGTGGGTGATCACGCCGTCACCGGCGGCCCAGATGCGAGGGAGCCCGGTGCGCATGTGCTCATCCACCACCACGGCGCGCCCCGCACCGAGACCCGCTCCCGCACGCTGGAGGAGCTCCGTGTTGGGGCGCACACCGACGACGACGAGCACGAGGTCCGCGGTCTGCTCGAAGGCCCCGCCCTCGTCGGCGCCGCGGACCGTCAAGCCCCCCGGGGTCTTCTCGATACCGGTGACAGTGGTGCCCACCCGTACCCTGACGCCGTGGGCAGTGAGCTCCTCGTGGACGAGGGCGCCGAGTTCGGGGTCGAGGGTGGAGAGCACCTCCCCGCCGCGCTGGAGCTGGGTCACCTGCAGTCCGCGGGCAGTGAAGGCCTCCGCCATCTCCAGGCCGACGTACCCGGCGCCGACGATGATCACCGAGGCGGGGTGACGCTCCTGGAGGGAGCGCTCGAGGGCGAAGGTGTCCCCCATCGAATGGATGACGTGGACCCCGTCACCCGGACCGAGGAGGTCGAGCCCGGCAATCCCGACGCGGGAGGGCAGCGCGCCCGTGCCGACGACCAGTTCGTCGTACGGCATCCACTCCCTGCATCCCTCGGGAGTGCGGACCTCCAGGCGTTGGTCGGCGACGTCGATCGCGGTGGCCAGCGTGTCAGGTCGCAGGGTCAGACCTGCTGCCTCGAGGTCAGCCACGGTGCGGTGTGCGAGGGACTGCCACGGGGCCACTTCTCCGGTGAAGTAGTACGGGATGCCACAGATGGAGTAGTTGGGGTACTCGTCCGCCACGACGACACTCACATCCGTGTCAGGGGCGAGCTCCCGGGCGCGCAGTGCTGCGGAAATGCCGGCATCACTGCCGCCGACCACGATCAGATGGGTCACGGGTGGGCCTTTCGACGGGTGGGACGTTCGCCACCAGCGGGGGAACCGGTGGACGGGGTTGCCCCAGTCCTGGGGCGCCCCAGGAGTCACTGGGTGGGACTCCTCTTGACGCGAGAGTATCACTCAATCATCATTGAGGTAATGAGCACTGAGCAATTGGATCTGTCGGGCCGGGTCGCGAGGTTCGCGGCACTGGCCGACCCCGTGCGCCTGCGGATCGTCGACCTGCTCACCCTGGGCGACCTCGCGCCCGTCGAACTCCAGGACCAGCTCGGCATCTCCTCCAGCCTGCTCGCACATCACCTGAACTCGCTCGAGGACGCGGGCATGCTGGCACGCACCCGCTCCGAGGCGGACCGTCGTCGCACGTACCTCCACCTGACCCCGACCGCATTCGCCGACCTGCTGCCATCCCCGACCATGGGCGTACGGCGCGTGGTCTTCGTGTGCACGGGCAACTCTGCACGCTCCCAATTGGCCACCGCCCTCTGGCACCGGTGCAGCGCCGTACCGGTCGCATCTGCGGGCACGCACCCTGCCGCAGCCATCGAGCCGGGGGCAATCGCCACTGCCGCACGCCACGGCGTCGCCCTGCGGGCACGCAGTCCACGGGCAGTCGACCAGGTACTGGTGGCAGATGACTGCGTGATCACCGTCTGCGACTCCGCCCACGAGGAGCTCGGCGGTCGGGGACGGATGCACTGGTCGGTGCCCGACCCCGTGCGCGACGGCTCGGATGCCGCCTTCGATGCGACATTTGAGGATCTGGCGGCGCGCGTCCACGACCTTGCGCCGCGCATCTCCATCGCCTGAGAGCAGGGTCACCCGCGGCCAACACGAACCAGCACCGCAGGATCATCCATGCCTCGGTCGACCAGTGCCGCCCTCGTCAATGCGGTCGGGTGCGACGGCGGCGAGTGTCCCGCGCGCCCGACGGACGGCCCGATCTCAACGTCCCCGGTAGTGCAGGAGCACGACCCCGTTCTCGAAGGTCCGCTCCTCCACGAGGTCGAGGGCGAGCCTGCAGCCGTCAGGCAGCGCACGCAGCCCACCGCCCACGATCTTCGGGACGATGAAGAACCTGAAGTCCCGCACCAGACCAGCACGGATCGCCTCCGCCGCCGTTGTCGGTCCGAAGATCTCCACCTCCCCCGCCGCATCCTCGACGATGCGCTGGAGCTCCTCCAGGCCGAGGTGGGGCGTCAAGGTCACGCTCCCCTCCCCCAGATCGGACTCACCAAGGGTCGAGGACGCGACCACCAAATCCAGGGCCAGCCAGCGGCGGGCGAACTCGCGCTCTGCCTCGCCCCAGTCCTCCCCCTCCGGCTCGGCCTCCCAGTACCTCATCAACTGGTAGGTCCTGCGCCCGAGCACCTCGGTGGAGACCGCCCCCATGCGCTCCACGTGGAAGTCGAAGACCTCCTCATTGGGCGCCGACCACTGGAAGTCGCCGTCGGCGTCGGCGGCGTACCCATCGACAGAGACAGTTGCGGTGAAGCTGAGAGTGCCCATACCTGATCGTAGTGCGACGCGGGTCACAAGGCGCGAGGACAACAGCGGCCGCCCTCGCGCCCGTGTTGATGGATGGAGCGGCGTCGGCCCCTCGAGCGACGAGTAGGCGCTACAGGGAGGGATGCACAACGCACACCATGGCTCTTTCGACATCCGAGTGGTACCGTAAATAGGTACGGTTCCATCGACACAAGGAGAGGTCTGAGGATGTCCATCAGCGCCAGCGAAGCGCGCAAGACCCTGTTTCCCCTCATCGAACGTGTGAACGAGGATCGCGACGCAGTTGAGATCGTCTCCCGGAAGGGCAATGCCGTTCTCATGGCTGCCGACGAGTACGCGGCCTGGCAGGAGACTGCCTATCTGTTCCGCTCGCCCGCCAATGCTCGCAGGCTGCTCGATGCCTACGAGAGCGCTCGATCGGGAGACTCGGAGCCGCACGAGCTCGACCGGGAGGACTGATGCGCTTGGTCTGGGCCTCGTATGCGTGGGAGGACTACAAGCACTGGCAGACCGCGGACCGGAGGACTCTCAAGCGACTCAACGCTCTCATTGACGCATGCCTGCGCGATCCATTCGACGGTATCGGGAAGCCTGAGCAGCTCAAGTACGGTGCGCAGGGGGCGTGGTCCAGGAGGATCACTGACGAACACCGACTGGTGTATCTGGTCGACGGCGACGACTTGGTCATTCTCCAGGCGAGGTACCACTACTGAGCCGCTCTCACGGCCGCCCGCGGGCGGGAGTGACACATGGCGTTCGCCGCGTGCCGCGTCGACGTCGACGTCGACGTCATTGAGACGGGTGCATTCTTCCACAGCAAAGATCGACGCACGCTGTCAAAATGGGGACGTTTTCGGTACCCTTTTGCCATGGGACCACGAGTCATGGTGTGAGTCGCATCGATTGATGGCGCGGTTCCAGCACGTTTCGGTGGCGGCTCGGTGTGCCGCCGTGTGCGGCGCTGCCACTGTCGGGCCCGGGTAAGCCGTTCGGTTGACCGCGACTGACTTGTGGCCAGCGACGGGCGTCAGAGCGAGGCGCAGATCCAACAACGCGTCAGCGAGGGCTGTATAGTTCAGTCCATGCTGACTATTGCTTCGCGTCTCGACGTCATGAACCGGCTGGGCCGGGCCATGGCGGACCCGACGCGCTCCCGGATCCTGATGACCCTTCTTGATAGCCCGAGCTACCCGGCTGTGCTGTCGCGCGAGCTGGAGCTGACTCGCTCGAACGTGTCGAACCATCTGACGTGCTTGCGAGACTGCGGGATCGTCGTCGCAGAGCCCGAAGGACGGCAGACTCGTTACGAGATCGCCGACCCGCATCTCGCTGCGGCCCTCGTCGCTCTGGTGGACGTGACACTCGCCGTGGACGAGCAGGCTCCCTGCGTGGACTCGACGTGCACGGTGCCGGGCTGCTGCGGGACTGGAGCGGGTGCATGAGCGCGGCGTGTGGGTGCGAGCACGAGAGTGCGACGCCGACAGGTGAGGAGCTCGAGGGCGCGGAGCGGCCGTGGTGGAAGGACCGCAGTGTTCTGGTCCCGATCTTCTCCGGTGTCGCATTTCTCAGTGGTCTGATCTCTGAGCGGTCCGGGGCTGAGACCGTGGCTCTGGTCCTGTTCTGGATCGGCCTGCTGCTGGGCGCGTCGACCTTCACACCTGGCGCGGTCCGGAGGCTCTTCAAGGGCAAGATCGGTATCGGCTTGCTGATGACGATCAGTGCGATCGGCGCGGTCCTTCTCGGTTACGTCGAGGAAGCAGCCGCTCTGGCGTTCCTGTACTCCATCGCCGAGGCGCTGGAAGACAAGGCGATGGATCGCGCCCGCGGTGGTCTGCGGGCGCTGTTGAAGCTCGTGCCGGACACCGCGACCGTGCTGCGCGACGGGGCCTCCATCGAGGTCGCGGCGAAGGAGCTGACTGTCGGCCAGCTCATGGTGGTTCGTCCGGGAGAGCGGATCGCGACCGATGGCATCGTCCGGGCGGGACGCTCCAGCCTGGACACCTCGGCGATCACGGGCGAGTCGATCCCGGTGGAGGTCGAGCCCGGTCACGCGGTCTCGGCTGGCGCGATCAACAGCGCCGGCGCACTGGAGGTCGAGGCGACCGCGGCGGGCACCGACAACTCGCTCACCACGATCGTGGAGCTGGTCGAGAAGGCGCAGACCGAGAAGGGCGAACGTGCCCGCCTAGCCGACAAGATCGCCCGTCCGCTCGTCCCTGGTGTCCTGATTCTTGCTGCGCTGGTCGCAATCATCGGCTCGCTGCTGGGCGATCCAGAGCTGTGGGCAACGCGCGCCCTCGTGGTGCTGGTGGCAGCCTCGCCCTGCGCGCTAGCGATCTCCGTCCCGCTGACAGTCGTCGCCGGCATCGGCGCGGCGAGCGAGTTCGGAGTGATCATCAAGTCTGGAGCGGTCTTCGAGCGCTTCGGCACCGTCCGGCACGTGGCCGTTGACAAGACCGGCACGCTCACCCGCAACCAGCCTGCCGTCGCCGCAGTCCTCACCGTCGACGGCCTCACCGAGGCACAGGTGCTCGCATGGGCCGCTGCACTGGAGCACCACAGCACTCATCCTCTCGCCGCGGCGATCACCGCCGCCGCCCCGGGCGTCACCGCAGCGGCGGATGTGACCGAGCAGGCGGGGCACGGCATCGAAGGCACCGCCGATGGTTCGACGATCACCGTCGGCAGCCCGCGCTGGCTCGACGCCGGTGAGCTCGGCGACCGGGTCGAGGGACTGGAAGAGCAAGGCATGACCGTCGTGATCGTGCACCGCGACGGAGCGCCAGTCGGCGCGATCGGCGTCCGAGACGAACTACGCCCCGAAGTCCCCGAGGTCGTCCGTACCCTCGCAAGCCAGGGGGTCGGCATGACGATGCTCACCGGCGACAACACCCGCACAGCCCAGGCCCTTGCCGCCCAGGCGGGGATCGTCGACGTGCGCGCGGAACTGCGCCCTGAGGACAAGGCCGCCGCGATCGGAGCGTTCTCCGAGGCGGGACCAGTCGCGATGATCGGCGATGGCATCAACGACGCGCCCGCTCTCGCGGCAGCCGACATCGGCATCGCGATGGGCGCGACCGGATCGGACGCCGCGATCGAGTCCGCCGACATCGCGTTCACCGGCCATGACCTGCGTCTCATCCCCAGAGCGTTCGACCACGCCCGTCGGGGCCGCCGCATCATCAACCAGAACATCATCCTGTCCCTGTTGATCATCACCGCGCTGCTCCCGCTCGCCCTCTTCGGTGTCCTGGGGCTCGCTGCCGTGGTCCTGGTCCACGAGGTCGCCGAGGTCATCGTGATCCTGAACGGACTGCGCGCCGCCCGAACCCACACGCCTCAGACGGACGGCCGACGCTCGCTACTCCCAGACAGTGTCTAGTTCCTCCCTCGAGGCCGGCGACAGCCACCAGGCCTGGGGTGTCTCATGGATGACCGTCCATGAGACCGTCGCCCCCATCACGGTGCTGCACGGCGCGTCGTGTTTCATGGGCCGTGTCCGAGACCTATGTACCGCGAGGCACGTTGGCGGTACATTCGGCTCGTGGCTTCGATCTGATACGCGCGCGTTTCGACCCGGGAGCAGAACCCGGACGGTCAGACGGACCTGCTCGCCGCCGCCGGGTGCGAGAAGGTGTTCGTCGAGCACGCCTCAGGTGTGCTCGCCAAGCGGCCGGCACTCGACGACGCGCTGGAGTACCTGCGTTCCGGTGACACGTTGGTGGTGACTAAGCTCGACCGGCTTGGTCGATCGGTGCGGAACCTCAAGGAGGTCGTCGAGAGCCTTCAGCAGCGGGGCATCGGTCTGAAGGCACTGTCCCAGGGCATCGACACCACGACACCGGGTGGCCGCCTGTTCTTCCACATGCTCGCTGCCATCGCCGAGTTCGAGCATGACCTGATCGTCGAGCGCACCCAGGACGGTCTTGCCGCCGCCCGCGCGAGAGGTCGCAAGGGTGGGGGCCGGTTCAAGATGACGGCGACGAAGGCGCGTCAGGCCAGGGCGATGTATGACGAGAAGTCCTACACGGTCCAGCAGATCGCTGAGACGTTCGGGGTCTCGCGCGGCACGATCTATCGCCACCTCGCCCAAGACGCACGGCCGATGTGAGGGGACGTGCCGGCGCGGTGGGAGGTCTCAGACAAGATCGCTCTCCTGCGCCGCCACGACGACGGTGTCCCATGGACGCGGCTGGCAGCCGAGTCGGGGGTCCCGCTGCGCACCCTCTCGCGCTGGGCGCACGCCTACCGGTCTGACCCCACCTCACACAGCCTCGCTCGGCGCCAACGCAGCGATCATGGCCGGCGTCGAATCCCGGCAGAGCTGATCGAGATAGTCGAAGCTCTCGCCCTGGCAAAGCCGGCTCCGACAGTGGCGTTCATCCACCGCCGCGTGGCCGGCATCGCACACGATCGCGGCCTGTCTGCCCCCAGCTACTCCAGCGTCCGGAGCCTGGTCGCCGGGATCGATCCCGGCCTGCGCGCTCTGGCCGAGCACGGGGACGCGGGATACCGGGACAGGTTCGAGCTGGTGCTGCGGCGCTCGGCCGAGCGACCCAACGAGCAGTGGCAGGTCGACCACACTCTCCTGGACGTGGCGATCCTCGACGCCAAGGGCACCCAGGTGCGCCCCTGGCTGACGGTGGTCCTGGACGACTACTCCCGCGCCGTGGCCGGCTACACCCTCTTCCTCGGCGCACCTTCGGCCGAGCAGACGGCGCTCGCCCTGCACCAGGCCGTCAACGCCAAGACGAACCCGGGCTGGCCGGTCTGTGGGCTGCCCGAGGTCCTCTACAGCGACCACGGTTCGGACTTCACCTCCGCTCGCCTCGAGCAGGTCTGCCTAGACGCCCACATCCGGCTGATCCACTCCCGGGTCGGGATCCCCCAAGGGCGGGGGAAGATCGAGCGGTTCTACCGGACCGTCACCACCGAGCTCCTGCCGCACCTGCCCGGGTACATCCCGCACGGCACGAACGGCGCACCGGTCACCTCCCCGTCGCTCTCGCTCGAAGACCTCGACGCCATCCTCGAGCAGTACGTCGTTGCCGAGTACAACGCCCGCCCCCACTCCCAGACACACCAGGGGCCGACCGTCCGGTGGAGCGCGAGCGGCT
>JAKECL010000467.1 GCA_030460725.1 Propionibacterium sp. | reverse complement strand
TCCCCTACATCTCCGGGCTGTCCCTGAACCTCGCGGTCGTGGTGCGCAATCCCGTGACCCGCAAGCTGCACTTCGCCCGCGTGAAGGTCCCCCAGTCCCTGCCGCGCGTCATCAACATCGACACCGCCGGGCGCGGGGGCGCCCCGGAGGACTTCGTGGGTGCCGAGGGCGGGGCCACCTTCATCACCCTGGAGGATGTGGTGCGCGCCCACCTCGAACACCTCTTCCCGGGGGTGGAGATCGTGGAGGCCCACAGCTTCCGCGTCACGCGCAATGAGGACCTGGAGGTGGAGGAGGACGACGCGGAGAACCTGCTGACGGCCATGGAGGAGGAGCTGCTGCGCAGGCGCTTCGGCCCCGTGGTGCGCCTGGAGGTGGAGGACACGATCTCGCGTTTCGTCCTGGACTTCCTGGAGGAGAAGCTGGAGATCTCCGCGGCCGACGTCATCGCCCTGCCCGCGCCCCTGGACCTCACCCTGTGCAATGACCTCCACGACCTGGAGATCACCCACCTCAAGTACCCGAAGTACGTGCCGGTCACAGCGGCGGGCCTGGCCGAGGTGGAGTCGGCGCGCCCCACCGACATCTTCGCCGCGATCCGCAGTCACGACGTCCTCCTGCACCATCCCTACGACTCCTTCGCGACCTCCGTCCAGGCCTTCATCAGCCAGGCGGCCCGCGACCCACACGTCCTGGCCATGAAGCAGACCCTGTACCGCACCTCCTGGGACTCCCCCATCGTCTCGGCGTTGATCGAGGCCGCCCAGAACGGCAAGCAGGTCGTGGCCATCGTGGAGATCAAGGCCCGCTTCGACGAGGAGGCGAACATCTCCTGGGCCCGCAAGCTGGAGCGGGCCGGCGTCCACGTGGTCTACGGGATGGTGGGGTTGAAGACCCACTGCAAGCTCTCCCTCGTGGTGCGCCAGGAGGCGGAGGGTCTGCGCCGCTACTGCCACATCGGGACCGGGAACTACCATCCCAAGACGGCCCGGGGGTACGAGGACCTGGGTCTGCTCACCTGCAACCGGGACGTCGCCCAGGACCTCACCCGGCTCTTCAACCAGCTCTCCGGCTACGCCCCGCGCTCCACCTTCCACCGTCTGCTGGTGGCGCCGCTGTCGATCCGCCCCGGCCTCATCGAGCGCATCAACGCCCAGATCGCCCGCAGGCGCGCAGGCCAGGAGGCCTGGGTGGGCATCAAGGTGAACTCCGTGGTCGACGAGGCCGTCATCGACGCCCTCTACCGCGCCTCACAGGCGGGGGTGAAGGTCGATGTCCTGGTGCGCGGCATCTGCGCGATCCGGGCCGGGGTGCCGGGGCTCTCGGAGAACATCCGGGTGCGCTCCATCCTGGGGCGCTACCTGGAGCACTCCCGCATCTACTCCTTCGGACCGCAGGGCGAGGAGGAGGTGTGGATCGGGTCCGCGGACCTCATGCATCGCAACCTGGATCGCCGGGTGGAGGCGCTCGTGCGCATAGAGGACCCCGGCCAGGTGACCTACCTGGCGGACCTCATCCGGCGCGGGGTGGCGCCCTCGACCTCCTCGTGGGCCCTGCGCAAGAACGGGACCTGGCGACGCCGCTCCCATGACAAGCAGGGCAACCCCCTGGAGGACATCCAGACCACCCTCATGGAGGAGGCCTCCGCACGCGTCGTCGGGCGCTGAACCCGCGCCGGAGGGTCGGTCCCCGCCCTGCTTCGCCGCGCACGCCGCCATCTGACTGCACCCCCGCCACCCGGCCGCGCCGCGCCTGCCACCCGGCCCGCACGCACCACCCGGATGCGCCGCGCCTGCCCCCCAGGTGCGCCACGCCTGCCACCCAGGTGCGCCACGCCTGCCACCACCTGACTGCGCCCCCCGCCATCCGCTGGACACCCGTCGAACACTGGACACCCATCGAGCGATGGACACCCATCGAGCGATGGACACCCATCGAGCACCTCAGGCGCCATGACCCGGGCGGGGAACTCGTCTTTGGCGAGGGATATCCATAGTTGGTGAGGGATACGCGGAGTTGGTGGGGAATACCCAGAGTTGGTGAGGGATA
>JAKECL010000466.1 GCA_030460725.1 Propionibacterium sp. | reverse complement strand
ACCGGCCCGAGGGGCACGAGGGCGGCCTCCTCAGGTCGCCCTCCTCAGGCCGCCCTCCTCAGAGGATCACAGGCGCACGGGGAAGCCGGCGGTGTCCAGTGCTTCCTTGACCTCACGGATGCCCAGGGTCCCGAAGTGGAAGACGGAGGCGGCGAGCACCGCATCCGCGCCGGTGCGCGCGGCCTGGACGAAGTCCTCGACACGCCCCGCCCCGCCCGAGGCGATGACGGGGATGCCCACGACCTCCCGGACCCTCCGCAACATCTCCAGGTCGAAACCCTCCTGGACCCCGTCGGCGTCCATGGAGTTGAGCAGGATCTCTCCCGCACCCAGTTCCTCCGCGCGTTGCGCCCACTCCAGTGCGTCGATGCCGGTGGACCGACGCCCACCGTGGGTGGTGACCTCGAACCCGGAGTCGGTGGACACCCCCGGCCCACAGCGGCGCGCATCCACCGACAGCACCAGCACCTGGTTCCCGAAACGATCGGTGACCCGTGAGATCAGGGTCGGGTCGGCGATTGCAGCGGTGTTGACCCCGACCTTGTCCGCACCGTGTGCCAGCAGGGTCGCCACGTCCTCGACACTGCGCACTCCCCCGCCCACGGTCAGGGGGACGAAGACCTGCTCGGCGGTGGAGGCGACCACGTCGAGCATGGTGGCGCGACCCTGGGTGGAGGCGGAGACGTCGAGGAAGGTGATCTCGTCGGCACCCTCCTGGCTGTAGCGGCGCGCAAGCTCGACGGGATCCCCCGCGTCGCGGAGGTTCTCGAAGTTGACCCCCTTCACCACCCGTCCGGCATCGACGTCGAGGCAGGGGATGATCCTCAGTGCGACTGGCATGGACCTGATCCTATCGGCAGTGGGGCAGTGGGAAGGGCGGGCGGATCTGTGGCGTCCCGACGGCGGAGAGCTCAGGAGCCGCCGGAGGCAGGTGTCGTGGAGGGGTCCCCCTGCGGTGGCGCGGCAGGATCCGTGGAGGTCCCCGCCGAGGTCCCCAGCACGTCGACCACGGCGATCAGGGTGTCGTCCCCGGTGGCCAGTTCCGGGGGCAGGCTGACCACCAGTCGCGATCCGACGCGCTGGTCCACCAGCGCGTCCACCAGGCCCGGCATTGCGGTGGACAGGTCGATGACGCGGGGCAGCCCGGTCTCCCAGGTGGACTCGCGGACCGTCCCCTGCGTCCAGGTCGTGAGCTGGAGCTGGGCGACGACCCTGTCACCGGGGCGCACCTGCGGTCCCTCACCACGGATGAGCAGATGGGTCACGGCATCGGTGGGCGGGGTCTCCCCGTGTGCCAGCACCGGTCCCCCGTCCCCCATCTGCACCGTGACGGGTGCTCCGGCGGGCAGCTCCACCGGTGTCCCTTCGGCCTGGGAGGGGAGGATGTCGACCACGTCGACCTCGATCCCTGAGGACCCGGACTGGGAGTCGGCGGGGTCAACGGCCCGCACGAAGAGCAGGCGCGAGCCCTCGGTGCGCCCCGTCACCGCTCGATCCAGGACCTCGTCGAACTCTCCCGAGCCCGCCAGGGCGGCCGCGATGCGGGGACGCGCGTCCGGGGTGAGGATCGTCGCGTCGGCTCCGTCGAAGGCGGTGATGGCCAGGACCACGGCTGACCCCCGGGTGATGGTGCGCCCACTCCCGGTCTCGATCTCCCGGTACTTCTCACCGGTGACCTCCAGAGGTCCACGCAGCGTGAGGACGGGGGTGGCGCCCGGTCGACCGGAGACCGACACCCGGTCCAGGACGGAGCCGGACTGGGCGGAGGACTGTCCCAGGGGATCCGTGGAGCGCATGTGCAGGCCGACTGTTCCCGCGACACCGAGCAGCACGAGGACGAGCACCACCGTGACGAGCACCCTGAGGCGCCGCCCCTTCGGCGAGGCGAGCACGTGGGATGCGGCATCCGGCTCCAAGGAGCCGTTGCGCCCACCGGACCTCGGGGCAGCGGTCCCACTGTCCCCACCCTGCGCACCCGCACGCCGGTGACGATCCGCACGACGCCGGGACGGACCTCCCGGCGGAGGGGTCGGGACAGGAGGGGTCGTGCCGGAAGCGGTCATG
>JAKECL010000028.1 GCA_030460725.1 Propionibacterium sp. | reverse complement strand
CAGTTGTTTTTAAGAGTCAGCCCCCACCCGCATGGATGCGGCGGAGAACGCCTCAACGATGGGCGCCGCGGGAAAGAGGAGCGACGGGGGTCGGGTCGGGTGTCACCTTGAGCACAGCATCAGCCTCAACGAAGGGCTCCTCTGGAAAGAGGAGCGACCTTCCGGTCGGTGATCCAGGCCCGCAGCGTGCGGGAGCCTCAACGAAGGGCTCCTCTGGAAAGAGGAGCGACAAGATGATCGTCCGCGCCCCGCTCGGACAATCCGAGCCTCAACGAAGGGCTCCTCTGGAAAGAGGAGCGACTTTGGGGCTTATGTCGACAAGTGGTCAACAATTAAGGGCCTCAACGAAGGGCTCCTCTGGAAAGAGGAGCGACTAGCGCCTAGTCCTCCATGGTGACCACTATACGCGGCCTCAACGAAGGGCTCCTCTGGAAAGAGGAGCGACTGGCCATCGCGGCCATCAACGGCAGCGAGTTCCTCGGCGCCTCAACGAAGGGCTCCTCTGGAAAGAGGAGCGACGTATGTGGCCCTGCGCGTGAGGGCCACCACCGCAGCAGCCTCAACGAAGGGCTCCTCTGGAAAGAGGAGCGACCGGTGCGCCACGGCCAGCTAGCCGACTTGTCCGGCTTGCCTCAACGAAGGGCTCCTCTGGAAAGAGGAGCGACAGCGGCCTCGCAGAGAGGCGTCTGACAAGGTTCGCCACCGGTCTCCCGCGAGACATCATCCTACTCACTCCGCTCGATCGTCAGGAGTAGACGCCAGAACCAGTGACAGGACTGCATTGACAAGGGGAAACGGCATCGCGAGCGGTCCCCGTGGTTTCGCGTGGCGTCGGACCGCTCGCCGACCCGTTCAGATGATCATCGTTCCGTTACCGACGATGTAGCGAGAGTGCCCCAGCCATGTCACCGCCCGGTCGTCCGCAGTCTTCGACAGACCAAGGTCGCTCACCAGCACCGAGTCCTCGTCCCGATTCATGATCTCTTCGAGCTCGCGCTGCAAGGTGAGCACATGGCTGGGCGAACAGTCGACCATGAACACGCTGTACTGGACTCGAAGTCCGAATCGCTTGAGTGTCACTGCGATGTGACTGCGGCGCTTGTCATCCGGGACGTCGTAGGCGATGAGAAACCGATGACTGTCCTGCCTCACCGGATCGTCATCCCCTTGTACTCATCTCTGGTGCCGTCGACGACGCCGAGGAGTATCCGGGCCTGGACCTCGATCGATCGCCGCCAGGAAACCGTGTAGCCGAACGTCGGATGAGATATTTCGGTTGTGACTCTTCGCTCATACGCGGAGACGAGCGCCGTCCTCCCTTGCGCGGTCAGCCGGGAGTCTCCAAGGGTATGGGAGAACATGACCGACTTGAGAACGCCGGTGTTGATGCAAGTGACCACCACGGAGTCCGCGATCGGAGCGCGGAACTCCTCCATCAGGTCGAGGGCGAGTGCGGGCTTGTTTCTGCTCGAAGAGTGGAGGAAGCCCGCATGGGGATCCAGGCCGCACGCCACGAGCGCCCTAATGCAGTCCGAGAGGAGCAGGCTGTAGGTGAAATTGAGTGCCGCATTCAGAGGGTCCGTGGCGCCGCGTCCATGCCGACCTGGCCACATGGCCAAGAACTCCTGCCCCTCGTCACTCTTGAACATGGAGGGGAACGCCGAGAAGTAGATCTGTGCAGCCCTGCCCTCCAGCGCGAAGAGCTCCGGCAGAGAGACCGTTGACGTTGCAGCTCGGGCGAGGTCGCGCATATCAGCGACCTGGTCAACTTGATTCCCGTTGCGGCGGATGAGCGTCGCCTGGTTTCCAATCTTCGCTCGGATCATCTGCTGAGCCACTGGAAGACATCCCAGTTCAGACATCACATGCTGGTGCACTCGGGCCTGGCCATTGGGCGAGTCGGCGCTCGAGGCCCAGCCGACGACCCGTCCGCGGCTGCTGCACCAGACCACCGTCAAGCGGCGCCACAGCATTTCTCGGATCAGTGCACTCGACAGGTCGCCATTGCCGTGGACAACAATCCCGCAGACCTTCTCCAGGGGCAGACTGGCCAGTTCCTCGCCAGACCTCGACACCTTGACGCGACCCTGCCGGAGCGCTGCACGAGCTCCGGGGACCGTGATGTGCAGGATGGACCCGTCTGGATCTGACACTGAGATGCTCCGAGCAGGCTGTCCATCTGCGAAGCGATTCTCGTCCGGAAGGCACACGGTCGCGTGCGAGCAGCCGACGCACCTCGGGTCATCCAGCAATGGTTCTGGAGCGCGGTCAGCCTGGATCAGCTGCCTGGTGCGATCGACCCACGCGCGACACTCACTGCGGGAAGCGTCGTCAAGGTCGACGGGGATCTGTTTGTGGTGGTTCGTGAAGTACACGCCAGTCTCGGAGACTTTGTATCCCATCTCTTCGAGACACATTGCCTGAGCGATCACCTGAATCCGCTGTGGCTCGGTGATCTCTGCGCGTCTCCTGACAGGAGTCGACTTGTACTCGATCACGTCGAGGCAGCCCTCGTCGTCGCACTGAACAACATCGCAACGGCCGGTCAGACCGAGTTTATCGCTGTGTATGAGCATCGCCCGTTCCGTGCCGGGGCGAGACTCCGACGCATCGTCAACGCGTTTGTGGGCCATCGTCCCGGCGGATATTGCGAAACTGTCGACCTCCTCTCCCTGTGCCTCCAACCATGCCCTGCGTTGGCAGAACACGGTGTGCGAGATCAGACTAATCGGAATTATCTCCTGGGTGTCCATGGGGAAAGTATTCCAGTGGATGAAACTCCCCGCCGAGAATCATGCGTTCTGGCGCGCTGGAACTCCCCCCCTTACGGACTCGGAACTGACAGGCCCCGGCGATCCCCCTGTGGGACAGCTGATTCGCGGCGGCCTGCCGCCGCTCGTCATCCGCAGAGGTCAGTTCATTGACGGAACTCTCCGCCATGAGGGCTCGCCATGCCGTGAACGACAGCATGTGATCGGCAATCGGGATCAGGGCGTTCTTCGTGTGGAGCGCCCGGAGCGGGGAGGCTCCCGCAGTGGCGCTGACCCTGCTGACAGCGGGTACCACTGTGAATCCACTGATCCCCCAGAGACCGCACCAGGCGAGTGCATCGTCCGCTGGTCCCGGAGGCGTCAGACCGGTCGACGTTCTGGAGTCGGGTTGTCCTTTTCCGGCGGTGTCAGTCACCGTCTTGCCGGTCAGGCCGTCCTGTATCGATGTCGTCGATCGGTTGGCGACGACCTCCGCGAGTGGAGCGAGGCGGTTTCCGACGAACTCCTCGCCTCGATTCCGCGTCTTCATCTCCCAACGAGATGCTGCACGGTCCGGCTGGTTCTCCTTGTTTGCGATGACCCAGTATCCAGGCTCACCGAGGTTGGTGATCATCAAGAGGTCCAGCTCGGTCAGTTCCGAAGTCAGAGCCTTCTCGCGCTGGTCCTCCAGCGCACTCCATCCGGAAGACGTCTCGGGAGGCTTGATCCGTGGGCTGAACAGTCCCGTCTTGCCATTCGGGCCCTTGGCCTGAACCCACGAGTCACCCTGCGCGTGGCGGGAGGCATGCGCTTGGACGATCACGGACGCCTCATCGCCTTCCCAGGTGAGTATGGGCTGGGCGCTCGCCTCGTCCGTCCAGCCAAGTCTCACCCGTTGACAATCGGCCTCCTCGAGGATTCCTGCGAGACCGACGAGAGCGAAATGAGTGAGAGCACTGTTGAGGCCCCCGGCGAGCATGATGTTCATGATCCCTCCTTGGAGACGCGGCAATCCGCAGCGCGCAGAACGGCTTCGAGGTAACAGCATGTCCAGGCGCCGAGACGCCGGCTGGTCCGACTCATGAGTGAGCACCACTCCCCGCTGACGAACAGCTCCCTGGCCCTGTCCTTGAGTTCTCGATCGTCGTTCTCTCCGGTGAGTGATTCCGCGTTGAGTTGCGGGAGCACGCGGCCATGACCATGGCTGGTGCCGATCAACCGTGCGACAAGCTCAGGGTCGGAGGCGGCTTCGATCGCTGGCCAGGCGACGGCTACCGAACGCAACTCATGACGCCAGCCCTGAGGCAGTCCCCCGGCCCATTTGCGACGAGAGGTCCACTGCGCACTGCGTGCCGGGCTCTTCGCCAGCAGCGTGCCATCGGGTGCATTGAGCCGATGCTTCTGGAACCTTGGGTCTGCCTTTCCGTCGTCGTGGTGAACTCCGGCCTGATACAGAAGCCGGCTGATCGCAGAATCCAAGTCAATCCGGGCGGCGAGGGACTCGGCACACCGTGCCACCCCGTCCTGATGCGCATCAAGGGTGACCAGGTGCTCCGATGATGTCCATTCCTGTCGGATGGAGTCGTCGTCGGACACGACAGCCTGCGGTTTCACCACGATCCATGGCAGATCGGAGTTCTCGCCCAGATCGGGTCCCCGGGTGATGACGCCGGTTTCCCCCGCTTGAGTGAACGCGTCCTGGGCTTCTTCGTCTCCCAGGCCGCATAGTTCTGTCAACCAGTGCTCTCCCGGCGTGCCATCGATGATGACGCGTGTTCCCTTCGCTCCATTGGCGGTCGCGACGGGCTCTGGCTTGGTGGCGTCGAGCACGACGACGCCTTTGCGTGTCACCGCATGACCGGTATCGATGATGACGACATCGCCATTGCGAATGTCTACGGAGTCGTCGTCGGAGCGAGAGAGTGCGCTCACCTCGTCCTCACGATAGAGAAAGGCTCTGGAATGTGGTTCATCGCCGACCAAGATGCGGTCCGCGAGAGCCCGGAGCACACCCACGCTGACGGGGAAGACCTCATCGTCGACCGGTCGTGTGGCGCCGAGCAGGGGAATCGCAACGGCGTCATCGACCGGGAGTGCCGCACGCATGACAAGCCCGGCTTGGAGGCGATCGGGTCGCAGGGAGTCCCGAATCCAGAGTTCGAGTTCCTCCTCGGCCAGTGGCGTGTCGGACGTTGCCTCCCAGCGCATGACGTCGCCGACGTGAGGCAGCTTGACGATCGCTCGTTCCGGCGACTTCGGAGCAGGAGGACAGGACATGATGTGCCATGGACTGGCGTCGTTCGGATCTGAGAGATCCCTCAACCAGGACCGGCCGGCTTGGAGATCTGCTGCCAAGTAGGGCAACTGATCCTTGATGTCATGTTCGCGTGGCCCCACAACCGTGATGGGGCCGGCTTCTCGTGATCCCTTTCTGTTCACTCGCCCGAAGCGCTGCGCGAGGCTGTCGGCAGGGGCGAGTTCGGTGAGCAGTCCTGAGAAGTCGACATCAATGCCAACCTCGACCGTCTGTGTCGCGACCAGGTATGGAGATGTCGGTTTCCCGACGTCTGCCCGGAGTCCGAACAGTTCTGGGTGTTCGCTCTTGATCGCGGTGAGATCCATGGGACGCATCGGTCCCACCCAGCACGGACAGTTGTCTCCAAGCGAGTCCGCCAGTTTCAGGGCGGTGTCCACATTGTTGACGATGCATCCGATCGTGCCGCCGTCGGTGCTCTCGCGGAGACTCCGGGCTTCCTGAGTGAGCTGGGCAACGTACTTGCTCGTTGCGCGCTTGCCATTCCAGTCGGGGGATTCAATGAGCCGAACGGGCTTTGGTCGCGTCATCCTTGGGTGCAGGCCGGGGTCGTTGAGATCCTCATCGGAGATCCCGATTGCGGTGCCACCGTCATCGACCCTCGCCGTGGCGGACGACTCGACCACCTGTAGCCCGGGCACCCCGATCGCAGAGGCGCTCGTGTCGGTGAAGGAGGCGACCCAACGTGCCGTGCCGAGGAGCTGCCTGGACAGGTGTGCCTCGTCAATGACGACGACCGAATCCACTCCCAGAAGACCCGCATCACGGGGTCGGGCACCCTTGCTGGTTCCGTAGCCGTGCATGAGAAGTCGGCTTCCCCACATGTCAGGGGTGGCGCTGATTACCGCGCAGGCGCTGGGATCGTCGATCCAACGTCTGTCTGTGGCGATCCCGCCACGCAGGTTGGCGAGGACCATGGGCCGTGAGTCATCCCCGAAGGTCAATCCGCGAAGGGCGTCGGCCATCTCCGTGGCCAGAGGATCGGACGATGACTCGAGCCAGTCCAGAACTCGCGCGGCCCTGTCCGCCTGAGAGTCCACCAGGGCCCGTCGATCGACCACGACGCACAGGCGTCGCGGCAGTCGAGGTCCAGCGTGGACGGCAGCCAGGGCGGTCAGGAAGACGTGGGCCTCAACGACGGCGCTCTTCCCGGAACCGGTCGGGGCGGTGATTGCAGCAGGCCACCTACCTTCGGAATGGACAGTGCTGACCAAGCGCATCTGCCAGGGGAACGGCCGGTGGCCATCGTTGACCCCGGCGAAGAATCGCGGGAAATCGCTGATGGTGAGTGTCATGACTCCTCCGGTGAATCAACGGGCACTAGGAGACCTCCACCGAGATGGCGGGACTGGCCGATGGCGATGAGGGTTCGATCCCCGACGAGTGCGCCAAGATCGAGGGTTGCGCTGTACGGCTGTACGACGCCCATCGACTTGGGGGCTTTGTGGACGTAGCGAGTGATTCGTGAGTCGGCGATCCGATGGGTGGCCAGCACGGAGCCGCCACCTCGTGACACGTCGGAGACGGCCTCGATCATCGCCCAATAGTCTCTTGTCGGAGGACACTCCAGGTGATCGCGGAAGACATGCGCCAGTGACAGCAGGGCAGCTTGCTCGAAACCCCAGTGGCCGAGTTCCGGATGATCGGGTTGGCGTCTGGTCTCGGGGATCAGCCCTCCAATGCTCCGCCACGTACGGTGCCATCCCGGGTGCACTTCGGGCCAGAACTCGTGGAGTCCGATCAGGTGGGCGTCGCGAAGCTCCACACTCTGTCGGGATCCGTCCGCACCGCGCTTCCACACCCGCTTGTTTGGCGCGTTGAGAGCCGATGTGATCTCGAGCTGGTCTTCTGGCGCCAGGTCTGCAGGCAGGAGGACTGCGAGGGCTCCACTGGCGAACTCGCTCTCCGGGTTGCCAGCCAATGGCAGCCTCGGTAGGCAACTTGCCGGGATGTACTGGATTGCGACCCTGTTCGCGGGGCGCTCGACACCTTTCGCATAGCTCCCGGTGACGCTTGCCGGAGCGGAGTCGCCCATCCTCGCGACGAGCATCCGATGTGCCGCGACACACCAGTCGACAACTTCATGAGGTTTGAAGGGCTCGGAAACAGCCATGATGAGAGCCGTTGTCCACGGATCAGAGGACGGCGCCGAGGGCGCAAGCCGCTCGTACTGGAGCGCCCGCAGCGCAGAGTTCGGGATCCTCGAGCCGGCTGGGTGCTCGGTCAGCTTCGGCCTGTCCTGAGTCTTTGTCGGGAGTTTCGCGGGATGCTCCGCCTCCCATGCCTTCTCGAGTTCCTCCAGTCTTCCTGGCCCCGGAGTTCGCACTGCGACACCGCGGGGGTGCAGCTCGCTTGGTTCGGAGACGATCTCGTGGGTCGCATCGATATGCTCGAGTGTCAGCACGACGGGGCTGTCGGACTCTCCAAGGCAGGAGACGTCGGAACACAGCCGGCCGACCGTCTCCACAACGTGCGTGGGAGCGTCATCCCACAACCATCCGACCGCCCCGGACAGTGCGGTCGAGGTGCTGATGGTCCGACTGGACTTCCTGATGCGACCGGTCCTGCTCTTGGGCAGCCTCTCTGCGGTGCCATCATCGCGATAGCTGGTGATCGCAGCCCGCCCGAATGCGGGAACGTGGTCGGGGATCATGATTCGGGTCGGCGGATGATGCTCGAGCCAGCTCAATGCTGCAACAGACTCTGACGAGAGTCGCAGCTGCCCTTTGCGAAACTCCGCCTCCGTTCCGTTTCCGGCAGCATTGATGAGCGCCGAGTACAGCCGCGCAGTATCGGGAATGCGAGACGGCGAGCCATCCTCCGCATGGCCCTGGAACACCCCTAGAGGGAAATGAGCTCTGACGGTGAGTGCGGGCATGGTCAGTCTTCGTCCGCGTCGGTCTCGATGCCTCCGAGGATGATGGGGTTACCCGTCACCTCAAAGACCTGACCATCCCAGTGGATTCCTGCCTTGGACGTGGCAGCGTCGATCGCCTCACCGAGCAGGGGGCCGGTGACCTCGCGGGTGAGCGGGAGGATCTCGCGCTGCGTGCCCCGACGTCCGTCCAGGGCGACGCGGGAACCGCTGGCCTCGCGCAGATCACAGTTCGCACGCAGATTGAGTTCCTCATCGGCCAGTGCGATACCGTGCAGCGCCAGTGCCGCGAGCAGGGAACGGCAGGCAACATTGGCCTCATTGTCGGAACCGAAGCGGATCTGTCGCAGCGCCGAGAAGCTCAGGACGTGAGATCGGATGATCGTGCTGCACGAGACGAGGCCGAGGGCGTCGAGGCTGGGTGGGATCGAGCCGAGCCCCAGAACTGATGCCGACGTCTTTCCCGATTTGGCGGCCTTGGCCTTCTTCCTGATGCCCTCGACGGTCTTCGAGGACATCTCGTCCTCCTGCGTCTTCAACAGCGTCAACATGTCCTTCTCGCTGAGCTGGACACTCGGAGCGAGATCATCCTTGCGTGCCGCTCCGCGCGGCGCCGGCTTGCGGCCGTTCTCAGTCTGGTCGGCAAGGACGCCAATGATCTCCCCGGTCGCACAGGAGCGATACCTGGCCTGGTGGGCCCTGCGCGTCGAGTCCCAGGAGCCGAGCACGAGGCTGACGGGGCTGAGTTCCAGAAGGGCGGTCGCGTTGGCAGTAGTGGCGTTACGGGCGTTGACGTAGATTGGATCCTCGGTGACCGGCTTTCCCTCGTGGGTGCCGAAACGAATATGTCCGTCCGTGAAGCGGTGCGGCAGCTGGTAGTCGAATGACGTGTACTCCGAATGACCCTCGTAGTGGACGCGGATACTCGGCATCCGGGAGAGGGCGGAATCACCCTCCTGAATGGCGAGGGCGATCGCCTCCTCGATGCGGTTGAGCTGACTGGCCTTGCTGTCGACAATGACAGCGCTCTTCGCCTCGTCGTCGATGAACCTCGTCTCATAGGCGTAGGTCCCCTGGTTCCCGGTGACGTATCGCGCGGGCGCAATGCCGGCATGCGATCCTGCGGCGGGGACGAGATCAGTGACGGAGGAGAGCACGGTGGCACCACCGGCGCGGCATGCCGAGTCGACGTCAGCGAAAGTAAGTGGATCCATGATTGAGCCTTTCATCGTTGGAGGCGCTGCGGGTCGGTTGGGCCCGTAGGGTTCAGTGTGTCGGAGGGGTCCGACAGTTTTGGGTGGCGCCGGTGAGATTGGGCGCCGGAGAGTGTCAGCGAGTGGACGGGAGCTGTGTTGCTCAGTGGTGCTAGATCGATGCGGATGAGCATCTGCGGACGAATCGATCAACACGTTTCGCCTGCGCGCCCGCATCTTTCGGTGTTCCTGCGATGCTCATCTGGTGTCGTGCATGCGCTGGGCCCGCACCGGGGCAGTAGATGCGTACTCCGTGACCTTGTTCTCGAGCTGTCCAGCCTCGGCTCATCGCCGAAAGGACCGCTTCAGCGACTTGCGGTTTGAGTCGCTTGCGGATCGCGCGTCGATCGAGTTCTTGACCGGATCCCATGCCTGCTCCCAGGTCTCATGTGTGCCGACTGCAGCGTCGCATGGCGCGACCCTAACATGATGTCGTTCCGATGACAAGTGCCAGACATATAAGACCCACGTACGATGAATGATCGAAGGGCGACCGCAGCCGCATGTTCATGTGAAGTACAGCGAAGACAGATAAGGCCCACGCCTCAACGAAGGGCTGCACCGTGGGACACGGTATCCCCCTGTGGGGCAGGGCGGAGGTCCCGGCTAGATCGAGGCGAACGTGCTGGCATTGTCTGCGATCCAGCGATTCGCCTGCTCGACCTCCGCCAGGCTGGGAGAGCACACCTCGTCGTAGCCGGTTTTGCCTGTGGTCTTCAGCCAGTCGTTCACGTCGGCCCACACCCATATGGGTCCGGTTGTCGACCAGTCGAACTCGATGGGGAAGGCCTGGCTCCCTGACGTCTGCTTCGTCCACTTCGTGACCGCCGGTCGCGAGACGCCGGTTCGAGCTGCGATCTCTGAGCTGGAGACCAGGTCGAGGCGAAGTCGAGACGCCGTGACGCCCAACGATTGAAGGTTGCCCAGGGCTGTCCGTAAGGCGTCGGTGCAGCTCTCGCTGGTCTCGTCGACGTGGGCGAACTGGAGGCGGCCAGTCTTGGACCAGTCGATACCCTCGGCGGCCAGGCGATCGATGGTGGCATCGTCGATCGGGTCGATGATGAACGTGAGTTCGTATGTCCGCATGGCCTGCTCCTGACTCATTGGTTGCGCAGTCCTCAAGTCTCATCCAGTTAACAGCAGTTAACCGTGAATGTCAACGGTGCTCCGACCGGCCTCCCGGACGGCGTCGATAGACTGCGATCACTTATGTCTCACACGGATGCTCGCGGTCGCCGCGGGGACCACACCACCCAGCCGG
>JAKECL010000465.1 GCA_030460725.1 Propionibacterium sp. | reverse complement strand
GCGCGCCACACCCTGTCCCCGACGTGGGAGAGGACCGGCGGATCCTCACGGAAGTGCAGCGAGCCGCCCTCGTCGGTCTCCGTGAGTCGACGCGCGACCCGCTCCGAGGTTCGGCGACGGGCGCGTCTGGCCGTCTCCTCGATGACGTCGGCGAACTCGCCACGCACACTGTGGGCCACGAGTTCGGGTTGCACGTGCAGGTAGTAGCGCGAGATGGCGTCCAGTTCCATGACCCGGCCGAGTGCCTCCACGTACTGCTGGGCGGTGGACGTCGCCAGTCGCCGCGCCCCTCCCTCCCCATGACCCGCCTGACGGGCGCCGATGACGACGCTGGTGAGGAGTCTCTTGAGGTCCCACTCCCACGGGGCGAGCGCAACCTCGTCGAAGTCGTTGAGGTCGAAGACCAGGGCCCGTTCCGGGGAGGCGTACACCCCGAAGTTCGACACATGGGCGTCCCCGCAGGCGACCACGCGCAGCGTCGTGTGCGGGGAGGAGGCGAGGTCCTGCGCCATGAGTGCCGCCGAACCCCGGTAGAAGGCGAAGGGGTCGGTGAGCATGCGGGCGAAGCGGAGGGGGACCAGGTCGGGGACGCGCGGGGCGTTCTGCTCGATGAGCACCTCCACCGGATCCCTGGGCGAGGGTGTCAGCTCTGCCAACCGCGAGCGCGGGACCGACTTCCGCTCATTGCGTCCACGCTCCTGCGACTGCTCCGGTGATTCGTACCCGCCGATACCCAGGACTCCCGTCATGGGGCCATTGTCCACCGGGCAGCGCGCGGTGGACAGGGTGGGAGCACCGTGGCGCCTCCACCCGCTGGTCCCGCCCGTGGATTCCGCGCCGGGAGCCTCCCGGTGCCGGTCAGAATGGGTGCCGCGTGCAGGCCCCACCTCACTCCGAGCGCTGTCGCCCCCGTCCCACCAGGCCGGCCCGCAGGAGCAGGACGTAGAGTTCGCATCCCAGGCACAGACCGAAGGCGGCGTTGAGGAACGCTGCGAGGAAGGCGATCGCCGCGGACACGACCACGGCGTGGGGCACGCCGATGAGTGCGAGCACCAGGCCGACACCGGTGACCAGCAGACCCACCGCCTGGGCGAAGGTCGGGGGCGTGGCGTCCTCCATCTCGGAGGGAGGCGCCAGATGGGGTCGCACGGCCTTCTGGAACAACAGTCCCCAGGGGTGGCGCGCCACCCCCGCCACGGTACCCCACGCGAAGAGGACGACCAGAGCCGCCAGCAATGCAAGTGCGGCGACACGGAACCCCTGGAGATCCAGGGCAATGGTCACCAGCAGCAGGACCGAGGTGATGCCGGCCCCGAAGCGGGGGCCGCGCGGGTCGACCCGAGCCGGGCGCCCCTGGCTCCGGGGCGCGGTGCCCGTGGGGCGCGAGGAGGGCGTGGCGTGGTCGCGCGCCGGGTCCGGTGACTCGTGGTCGCCTGGGTGAGGGGAGGAGGACACAGGCTGGTCGGAGGGGACGCTCATGCTGGGACCTCCAGGAGTTCGTCGATGGCGCGGGCGAGGTCACGGCGCGCCGGGGCCCCCACGATGCGTCGACGGACCTCGCCCGAAGCGTCGACGAGCAGCAAGGTCGGTGTGCTGGCAACGTGGAACCGGTCGGCGATGTCGGGGCGCTCAACCAGGTTGATCTCGTGGTGGTGCGCACCGGGACGCTCCCCCACGACCTCGCTCGCCAGCCGAGCCGTTCCGGGGCAGCGCGCACACATGGGCGTCGAGAGCTGGACGACGGTCACCCGTGCCACTGGATCAACCAGATCCGCTGCCACGCCCCCAGCCGGTCGAACAGTCCCCTGCCGCGCACGGAACAGCACTCCGATGAGGACTCCCAGCAGGAGCAGCGCGGCAAGGATGACGACTGTCATGGCGCGACGCTACGGGTGGGCGCGGGATCCCACCACCCCGGTCCTGCCCTGCGGATGATTGTGAACAGATGGGTCGTCGGACGGACCCACGGGATTGTGCGGGAACCGCTCGGGGGGGGGGCCGGGGGGGGGCGGGGCCGCCCCCCGGGTGCCCACCAGCCCCGGGGGGGGAGAAGTTGGGCGGGCTGACGTGTGGGTGGACGCCCC
>JAKECL010000027.1 GCA_030460725.1 Propionibacterium sp. | reverse complement strand
CGTCGCGCCCCCCCCCCCCCGGGGGGGGGGGGGGCCCGGGGGGCGCGCGCCCGGGGGGCCCACACCTCCTTCTCAGAGGTCCTCGTCCTCCTCGGAGGGGAGGAAGGTGTCGCGGACCGCCTCGAAGACCTGGGTGCAGGTTCCCAGGGCGCAGCGGATCTGCTGGAGCAGCTGGGCATCGGTGGCACCGGCCTCATGGTCGATGCTGTGGGCCGCGCTGAACATGACGGTGTCGCTGGACTCGTCGACCCGGTAGGAACAGCTCGGCCAGTAGTGGTCGCGGTGCCAGTCCTCGATGAAGAGCCGCAGGGCGTCCAGGTCACGGCTCGGCAGCCGTTCACGGAGGAAACCCTGGACCTGGAGCACCTCCTGGTGTGTGCCCGAGAGCAGGAAGTAGAAACGGTTCCCCTCCCAGTTCCCGCCGAGGTCGCCGTCCTCGTCGATCACCCAGTGCCATCCCTGGGCGTCGAGGATCCTGGTGAGGCGATCCTGCGCGAGGGGACGCACGGTGTCGACGGTGCTCGCGGCAGGGTTCCCGCCACGGCGGGTGAACCAACCCATGGGATTGAGGTCCTTCCTTGCAGGTGGACGACGTTGCGGGGTGGGGTCCTCAGACCCCGAGGGCCCGTGAGATCTGGTCGAAGAACTGGGTGCACGTCCCCAGCGCGCAGCGCACCTGCTGCATGAGCTGGTCGTCGGTGGCCCCGAACTCCAGGTCCACCGTGTGCTCCGCGAAGACGCGGATACGTCCCTCGTCGGAGATCCGGTGGTAGCACTTGGGCCACAGGTGCTCGCGCTGCCACTCATCGATGAAGAGGCGGACCTCCTCCAGGTGCTCGATGTCCAAGGTGGTGTGCCACATCGACTGGATGTGCAGGATCTCCGCGTCGCTGCCGCGGAACATGAAGTAGAACTGGTTGTCGTCCCAGTTGCCTCCGAGGTCGCCCTCGTTGTCGATGTAGTACTTCCATCCCTGGCCCTCGAAGAGACCCACCAGGCGGTCGCGACTGACGGGCGTGGGCAGGATGACGGGTCGGGACGCTGACCTGGGGGAGAAGAGACCCATCGTTGACCACCTTCCTGTGCGACGTCCCTCCAACCTACGCAGGGCCGGGCCCGACGGACAACTCGGCCCCGGGACACCCACGATCCGGGTTGCAGGAAGTGGGGCCCCTCTTTCCGGGCGTCAGCGGTGAGCAGGTCGGGATGACACGACGGCGCCCCCCGGGTGACCCAGCCGCGCCGGCCATGTGTCCCCCAGGCGGGGCGGGGCCGGGCAGTGGGTTCCCGGGGGGGCCCCGGCCTTGTGTCCCCGTGACGGGGAGGGGCGGGTCAGTGCAGACCTGCGCCCTTCTCGTCGGCGACCAGCAGATGGGTGTCGTCCTGGATGGAGAGGGCGGAGGCCCTCAGGGCCTCCATGTGCTGGCGGGCGTGGTGGGCGCAGAAGAGGAGCTGGCCACTGGCCAGGGTCACACGCACCCAGGCGCGTGCCCCGCAGTAGTCGCACCGGTCGGCCGCCGTGAGGGCGGGTGCACCTGTGGGCTCGGGACGCTCAAGCATGCTCGTTGCGTTCATGACCCCATCAGACCACCGATCGCCCATGTGCGACAGTGGGGCACCCGTCCTTTCGCCACTGGCACAATTCCATCGGGGGCCGTGAACTGCGCAGTCATGCGGCTCCTGGGGCGTGCAGGCGTGGGGATCGTGTCGGGCGCGGCGGGGCGATGTGACCGACATGCGGACAGTTCCTACTATGGGCGGGTGACGACAGCCCCGGCCTCCACCTATTCCGCCCGCCACCTCACCGTCCTGGAGGGTCTGGAGGCGGTGCGCAAGCGCCCCGGCATGTACATCGGCTCCACGGACCACCGCGGCCTCATGCACTGTCTGTGGGAGATCATCGACAACTCGGTGGATGAGGCCCTGGAAGGCTACTGCCACACCATCGACGTGCGTCTGCACCCCGACCACTCCGCCTCCGTGTCCGATGACGGGCGCGGTGTGCCCGTGGACGAGGTCCCCGGGGTGGGGTTGTCCGGCGTCGAGGTGGTCTTCACCAAGCTTCATGCCGGGGGCAAGTTCGGAGGGGGCTCCTACGCGGCCTCCGGTGGTCTGCACGGCGTGGGTGCCTCCGTGGTCAACGCCCTGTCGGCACGCATGGACGTCGAGGTCGACCTGGGGGGGCGGACCCACCAGATGTGCTTCCGACGCGGGGAGCCCGGGACCTTCGACGATTCCCGCGTACGCACGCCGAATTCCCCCTTCAGCCCCTTCACCCAGGAGTCCCAGCTGCGCACGGTCGCCAAGGTGGGCAAGGGCGTGACCGGCACCCGCGTGCGCTTCTGGGCCGACTTCCAGATCTTCCCCGCAACCGAGGGGTTCTCCTGGGAGGAACTCCTGGCGCGCGCCCGGCAGACGGCATTCCTGGTTCCCGGACTCACCATCAACTGCTGGGACGAACGCGGGGAGGAGGTCCTCCACGAGGCCTTCCGCTTCGACGGGGGCGTGGTGGACTTCGTGGACTGGTTGGCCACCGACGGTCCCGTCACCGCCACATGGCACATCACCGGGGAGGGGACCTACCGCGAGGTCGTCCAGGAGTTGGATCCCGCCACCGGGCACCTGCATCCCGTGGACGTGGAGCGCACCTGCGAGGTCGACTGTGCCCTGCGCTGGGGCGTGGGTTACGAGACACGCACGCTGTCCTTCGTCAACATCATCGCCACCCCCAAGGGTGGAACCCATGTCGCGGGATTCGAGCAGGCCCTCCTCAAGGTGTTCCGTGCCCAGGTCGAGCGCAACTCCCGTCGCCTCAAGGTCGGGGCCAAGGACGGTCGCCCCGAGAAGGACGACATTCTGGCGGGACTCACCGCGGTGGTGACCGTGCGTTTCCCGGAACCACAGTTCGAAGGACAGACCAAGGAGGTTCTGGGCACCCCTCAGATTCGCTCCATCGTGTCCCGGGTGGTGGGGGAGTGGCTGGAGTCCGCACTCACCTCCTCCAGACGCGACGACAAGCAGCAGGCCCAGCTGCTCCTGGAGAAGATCGTCGGGGAGATGAAGGCACGGGTCTCTGCGCGCATGCACAAGGAGATCTCCCGCCGCAAGAACGCCCTGGAGACCTCCTCGCTGCCCGCCAAGCTCGCCGACTGCCGATCCGAGGACGTCCACGAGACCGAGCTCTTCATCGTGGAGGGCGACTCCGCCCTGGGCACGGCGAAGGCCGCCCGCAACAGCCATTACCAGGCACTGTTCCCCATCCGGGGCAAGATCCTCAACGTCCAGAAGGCCTCCACCGCCGACATGCTGGCCAATGCGGAGTGCGCGAACATCATCCAGGTGCTCGGCGCGGGCTCGGGGCGCACCTTCGACCTCTCCCAGGCGCGCTACGGGAAGATCATTCTCATGACCGATGCCGACGTGGACGGCGCCCACATCCGCACCCTGCTCCTCACGCTCTTCTTCCGCTACATGCGCCCGCTGGTGGAGGACGGGCGTGTCTACGCCGCTGTCCCCCCGCTCCACCGCATCGAGGTCTCGGCCTCCGGGCGGCGGAAGAAGGAGTTCATCTACACCTACTCCGAGGCCGAGCTCCATGCGCGCCTGAAGGCACTGGAACGCTCAGGGCGGCATTGGAAGGACCCGATCCAGCGTTACAAGGGTCTGGGGGAGATGGATGCCGACCAGTTGGCGGAGACGACCATGGACCCCGCCCACCGCGCCCTGCGTCGGGTGACGCTGGAGGACGAGGACGCCCTGCGCCTGGCGGAGGACACCTTCGAGCTGCTCATGGGTTCCGTGGTGGGTCCACGTCGGGACTTCATCGTCTCGGGTGCCTCCCACATCGACCGTGACCGCATCGATGCCTGAGGCGTGCCCGGTGTCCACCCGCACGACTCCCGGACACGACACAGGCACGCTGACCCTAGGATGGTGGGCATGACAGGACTCGCCGAGCGACTGGCACCGCCGGCTTCCGTACCGTATCCGGGTGCCCACCTCGGACTGAGGTGGCGTCCCATGATCGCCGCCGACGGCCCAGCGGTGGCCGACCTCATCCGAGGGGTGGAGGCAGCAGACGCGGCGATCCACCGCACCGGTGCCGCGGAGATCGCCGACATGATGGAGGGACACAGCGGGACCCGTCTCCTGGACACCGCCGTGGGGGTGGATGCGGAGGGGCACCTCGTGGCGGTGGGAACCGTCCGCGTGGAGACCCGGGTGACCGAGATGGCCGTGGCAGTGGTCAATGCCTTCATCGCCCCACACTGGAGAGGTCGTGGGCTGGGACGATCCCTGCTCTACTGGCAGGACGGTCGGGCCCGTCAGCTCCTGGTCGCCCACTTCGGAGCCGACTCCACGGTGCCGGCTGCGGTCACGAACATCGTGGACTCCCACATGACGGACCGTCGGCGCCTCTACATCGCGGGTGGTTTCCACGCCCAGCGCACCTTCGCCGTCATGTACCGCGAGCTGGAGGGCTCCGAGACCGCTCCGGCACCCCGCGGCGGCTACACCGTGGTGCCCTGGGACCAGGCTCCGCTCGAATCGGTCCGCGACCTGCACATGGAGGTCTTCCGCGACCACTTCTGGCCCGAGATGCGCGGGGAGTGGTGGGAGGAGGCGCTGGCGGAGCTTGACCCCCGGTGGTCCTTCGTCGCGCTCTCGCCCCGGGGTGAACCGGCAGGTTACGCTGCCGTGGGGCGTCCCGTGGACCGATGGTTGGCCGAGGGACGCACCGAGGCCTATGTCAGCCTGATCGGAGTGGGACGCGACCACCGGGGTGGAGGCCTGACCTCCGCACTGGTGGGCTCGGCACTGGAGGCGGCCGCCCACTCGGGTGTGGCGCGCATCGGACTGGACGTGGACACCACCGGTGTCTCCCACGCACATGCGATCTACGAGCACCTCGGATTCATCGACGACCGCTCGCAGGTCTACTACGCGATCGAGCACTGAGCGAGCGTGTCCCGGCCCGCCGGACGGCTGGGCAGCGGGGCACGGCGCAGACGAGCAGGGACACACAGCGGACCGATGACCGGGCGGGAGGTGCAGGGTGGTCGCAGGACAGCAGGTGGGCGGGGCCTCCTTCCCCGGGCGTGTCAATGCACCCCTGTCGACACCCGTACCGCCCTCGACCCACGGGATCATGTGGGAACGTCTCACCGCCGACCACGTCTCGGCCCTGTCCAACCTGCTGGCCCGGGTGGAGGCCGCTGACAACCCTCCCTACCGCACCTCGCGGGAGGAGGTCGTGGAGATGCTCGGGCCGGCCAGCCAGTGGCGTGGCATGGCGGGATATGCCACCCGCGGGATCGCACGTGGCCAGATGGTGGCCTTCGGTCTGGTCGCCGTGCGGCTGGCCGGACACGTGGAGTGCGTGTGCCAGGGCGGGGTCGATCCCCGCTTCCGTGGCCTGGGTCTGGGACGCTCCATGATCGAGTGGCAGACCTCCATCTCGCGCCAGATGTTGGCCACCGTACCCACTTCGGGCAGTGCCCAGATCGTCATGCACGTGGAGACAGGACACGAGGAGCTGGAGGATCACCTGGAGTCCCTCGGCTACCACTGGGCTCGCACCTACTACGAACTGCGTGCCGATCTCTCCTCCCTGCCCACGCCTCCCGACCTGGGGTCCTACCTGGTGGTCGTCCCCTGGTCCCCCGACAGCGACGACATGGCCCGGCGCGCCTCGAACCGTCTGGCCGAACAGGAGTGGGGCCGCCCGCCCCAGACCATGGAGCAGTGGCAGATGGGACGCACCGGCTTCGTCCCGGAATGGTCCTTCCTGGCCCTGGACCGTACCGGCGACCGGCCCCAGGTCGCCGGGTTCCTGCTGGCCTCCCGCTACGAGCAGGACTGGACGGCACTGGGGTGGCGTGAGGGCTACATCGACCAGATGGGCGTGCTGGAACCCTGGCGTCACACCCGCGTCGCGGACGCGCTGATCGTGGCGTCCATGGACGCCCAGCGCAGGGACGGCATGGACCGATGCGCCGCAGGTCTGGGGTCCGCGAACCACTCCGGCGCCCTGGTGGTCTACGACGCCCTGGGGTTCCGCACCGTGGGGCAGTCGCGCCTCTACGCCATCAACATCTGAGCACACCGGCGTGCCCGAGGTCGCCCCGGGGCGCGACGCGACGGTGCGACGAGCCCCATGGGTGCTCAGCCCAGGGACACCACCGGGTGTCGCAGCACGACACCGGATGCATCCCGCCGGGGATCCTCGGCGGGCAGTTCCACGGGGGAACCGTCCGCGGAGGCAGCCCGCACGGGTCGCGGGCCGACCCAGGCGATGTCGAGTCGATCCTCCCCACGCAGGAAACGCTGGGCACGCACTCCCTGGCCCCCACGTCCCTTCACCGGGTACTCCTCCAGGGGAGTGACCTTGGCAGTCGTCTGTCCGGTGCCCGGGAGGGCACCGGCAGCAGCAGCCACCGTCACCACGACGCAATCGGGGACATCGGTGACCACCCAGAAGCCGATGGCCTGCGCACCCTCGGTCATCTTCATGCCCAGCATTCCCCCTGCGGTGCGTCCCTGGGGGCGCACCTTGGCTGCGGGGGTGCGCAACAGCTGCGCATCGGAGGTGACGAACACCAGGTCGGCGTCGTCCGGACACGGGGCCAGGCCCAGGAGTCGGTCCCCCTGCTCCAGGGAGATCACCTCCCAGGTGTCGCGCTGGAGCGGATCGGGGCGCAGACGTTTGACCACTCCTGCGCAGGTGCCCATGGCCTGGACCTCCTGGGAGGCGGGATCCAGCAGTCCGACCGCCCGTTCCTCGGTGTGCAGCAGCAGTGAGGCAGGGGTGGCGGCGGCCAGGGAGAGTCCGGTCTCGAAACGGGGCAGTGCCGGCAGGTCCACCACCTCGACGCGGTGTGCCAGCCCGTCCGCGGTCACCACGGCCACCTGGGAGCGGGCAGTGGTCGCCATCTGGGCGTGCCAGGCGTCGTGGGAGGCACGCGGGCCCGGCTCCAGGGGATCAGCACCCTCCACACGGGCCAGCGCACCGGTGGCGGTGAGGACCACCGTGCAGGGATCGTCTGCGATCTCCAGGTCCAGGCCGCGCCCTCGTGACCCTGTCTGCGGGAGTGCGGCCGCCAGCGCCACCCCGCTGCCCGCCGGGGCGCCGCCCTCGTTGCCCGGCGCCGTGAGCAGGAGCGTGCGTCGGGGGGTGCCCAGCCGTTGGGAGACCTCCTGCAACTCGCTGCGCACCAGGGCGTGCAGGAGCTCCTCCGAGCCGAGGATCTCCTGCAGGTGCGCGATGCGGGCACGCAGGTCGTCACGCTCGGACTCCAACTCGATGCGGGAGAACTTCGTGAGCCTGCGCAGGCGCAGCTCCAGGATGTGGTCGGCCTGGGCCTGGGAGAGGTCGAAGGCCATCATCAGTCGTTCGCGGGCAGAAGGGGTGTCCTCCGAGGAACGGATGATGGCGATGACGTCGTCGATGTCGAGGATCGCGATGAGCAACCCCTCCACCAGGTGCAGGCGCTCCCCGTACTGGTGGAGACGGTGACGTGACCGCCTCGTGGTGACGTCGAGGCGATGGTCCAGGAAGACGCGCAGCATCTCGCGCAGCCCCAGGGTGTGGGGCTGGCCGCCCACCAGGGCGACGGCATTGATGGAGAAGGACTCCTCCAGGGGGGTGCGCCGGTAGAGCTGCTGGAGGACGGCCTCGGGGTTGAACCCGTTCTTCACCTCGATGACCAGGCGCAGTCCGTGGTGGCGGTCGGTGAGGTTCTGGACGGCGGAGATGCCCTTGAGGCGCCCGGCGGAGACGTTCTCCTTGATCTTCTCGATGACGCGCTCGGGGCCGACCATGTAGGGCAGTTCGGTGACGACGAGTCCGTGCTTGCGCGCCGTCACGCGCTCCACCGCAACCTTGGCGCGGGTGCGGAAGGCACCGCGGCCCGTCTCGTAGGCCTCCCGGATCCCGTCCAGCCCGACGATGATCCCGCCCTCGGGCAGATCGGGGCCGGGGACGTAGCGCATGAGCTCCGCGGTGGTGGCCTCGGGGTGGTCGAGCAGGTGGCAGGCCGCCGCCACCGTCTCGGCGAGGTTGTGCGGAGGGATGTTCGTGGCCATGCCCACCGCGATCCCGGAGGACCCGTTGACGAGCAACTGCGGGAATCCGGCGGGCAGCACCTCGGGCTGGAGGAGCTGGTTGTCGTAGTTGGGGACGAAGTCCACGACGTCCTGGTCGAGGTCGGCGACCATGTCCAGTGCCGCGCCAGCCAGTCGGGCCTCCGTGTAGCGGGCTGCTGCGGGACCGTCGTCCAGCGATCCGAAGTTGCCGTGCCCGTCGACCAGGGGGACACGCAGGTTGAAGGGTTGGGCCAGGCGCACCAGGGCGTCGTAGATGGCGGAGTCCCCATGGGGGTGGAGCTTGCCCATGACTTCGCCGACCACACGCTGGGACTTCACGTGTCCGCGGTCGGGGCGCAGCCCCATCTGGTCCATCTGGTAGAGGATGCGTCGCTGGACGGGCTTGAGACCGTCACGGGCGTCGGGCAGGGCGCGGGCGTAGATCACCGAGTACGCGTACTCCAGGAATGACCCCTTCATCTCCTGGGAGACGTCGATCTCTGAGATGTGGTGGTCCTCGGGCGGCGTCTGCCGGGTCGACTCCTTTTCGCGCATGGGGGCCATTGTCCCGCCGGCGGTGAACCCGCTTCGACTTCACACGCCGCCCGGGGGCACAATTGGTGGATGGACATCTGGCACGAGATCGAGTCGCGGGGCTTCTACCCCGAGGTGGTGACGCGCGCACTGCGCCGTGGACTGGCCGGCGTGGAGCCCCTGGCAGGCCTGTGCCAACTGGACGCGGCCTTCGACCGCGGCAACATGTTCCGCCACCTCACCGTCGCGGCTCTGACGCCCACCCAGCTGGTCCAGGTCCACGTCGACGAGCTGGAGGACGGGGGAGCGATGGTCCAGACCTCGCTGGCGCCGCTGGCGGGCATCCGGGGCGCCTCCGTCATGGAGATGCTGGCCTCACCCGCGGACGACCCCGACTCCGCCCCCACCGAGGTCACGGTGGCCGTGGACCTGGGAGGGCAACGGCGCGCAGAGGTCGAGCCCCGTCACTGCGACGATCCCGAGTGCACAGCGGACCACGGCTACGCCGCGACGAGCTTCCCCGACGATCTGGCCATGAGGGTCTCGACCGCCGCCGACGGTGAGGACGCCCTGGCGCGTGCCGAGCAGTTCGTGGATGTGCTCACCTCCTTGATCGGGGGCAGAGCGTGATCGCCACGGGACCCGCCGATCCACCCGGGCAGCGCTGCGCTGCGGACTCGGACACCGCGGTGCCGGACCTCCCGCCTGCAGGTGCCCTGCGCCTCAGCGACGTGCTGGGGGCGTGCGTGGCCGCACTGGACCCCGAACTGCCGGGGGCACGTGAGGCGGCGCGTGAGCGGCTGTGCATCGAGGCCGGGGGACAGGTGCTGGTGATCCTCACCGACGGACTGGGATGGGTGCCCCTGGAGGCGCGTCTGGGTCACGCCCCGGTGCTGCGTTCCCACCAGGGGTCCACCTCCGTCATCCACACGGTGGCACCCTCCACCACGGCCGCAGCCATCACGTCCTTCGCCACCGGGCGACTCCCCGGGGCGACCCGGATGGTCGGCTACTCGGTGTGGGGGCCCGAGGGTCCCATGAACCTGCTGGCCTTCGCCGAGGGGGTGGACCCCCTCGGCTGGCAGCCCTGCGACACGACCTTCGAGACGCTGGCCCGTGCAGGGGTGGCCTCGGCCGTCGTCTCCCCGTCCGCCTTCGCCGGGTCGGGGCTGACCCGTGCAGCGCTGCGCGGCGCCCGCCACGTGGGGGCCAGCGGCTGGGACCAGCGCATCCGTGCGGCCCTGCGTGAACTGCGCAGCGGGACCCCGTTGGTCTACCTCTACTGGTCGGACATCGACCACGTGGGACACCACCACGGTGTGGGCTCCCAGGAGTGGACGGCAGCCCTGGAGGAGTTCGACGCGGGACTGCGCACCCTGCTGGCAGGGGTGGGGCGAGGGGTGCGCGTGGTGCTGACGGCGGACCACGGCATGGTCGACACGTCCCCCGGGCAGCTCCTGGACCTGGCGGAGCGGGCCGACCTGGACGAGGGCGTGGCCGGGATAGCCGGCGAGGCGCGCTGTGTCCATGTCCACGCCCGGGAGGGGCAGGGCGCACAGGTGATCGCGCGGTGGCGCGAGGTTCTCGACGGTCAGGCGTGGATCTGGGGTCCCGAGGAAATGGCAGAGGTCATCGGGGAGGGGCCCGGCGCAGCCGTGGTCGGCGACGCGCTGGTCTTCATGCGCGGCCACCGCGGTGTGGTGGACTCGCGGGTCCAGTCAGCGGGATCGATCGCCCAGGTCGGGGTGCACGGCTCCCTCACCAGTGACGAGATGCTCATCCCCGTGGTCCGACTGGCCTGAGACCCTCGCCCCCGGCCAGGGACTCAGGGCGCACCGGCCCCGCCGAGCGGCGGGGCCCCAGGGCGTGGGGCCGGGAGGTCACTGGCGCCGG
>JAKECL010000464.1 GCA_030460725.1 Propionibacterium sp. | reverse complement strand
GGATCCAGGCCGTAGAGGTCGGCCATGGCACGCGCCGTGAAGTCGGTGTAGCGGTAGTGCTCCTCCGGGGTGAGGGTGCCCGAGCCCGCCAGCTCGTCATCGGTGGTCGCCCCGTCCACGAAGTGTCGTCGCGCGATGATGACGTCGTGGCCGCCGGAGAAGAAGCCATTGGCCTGCTGCAGCTTCGCGGAGTCCGTCATCGCCTCGAACTCGCCCTCCGACATGCCGCCGGCGAGCATGCGCGCACGCACCACGCGCATCACGTGCTCGTAGCCCATGTCGGAGGCCAGGTACTCCGCCATCCGGCGGTGCTCGGCCTCGGAGGGGAAGTGGTCGTGGTTGAGGTGCCAGTAGTTGTAGGAGACGATCTCGAACAGGTTCGGGATGCGTCGGAACTCCGCGACGGTGCGGGTGAGCTCATCAGCAGGGAGGTCGCGCAGTTCCTCCCAGGTCCCGTCCCCGCGGCGCACCAGGCGCGCCTTCTCCGGGGGGGTCTCCAGATAGCGGTCCTCGCAGAATGCGCACTCGAGTCCGTGGCACTCCGGGCGTACGGGTTCAGGCGTCCGTCGGGAGATGGACAGAGGGCGGTGACCCCGTCCGGGGACGGTCCACACCTCGGTCCCCGTCAGGAGGTTCTTCTGCTTGACCGTCCCATCCGCCAGCCGGACGATCGCATTGTCCCGGTGGGGGGTGTGCTCCTTTGCCATGTCCTCCAGCGTATCCCTCGCAGGCGAACCACTCCTCGCGCGGGGTGCAGGGTCGGGCCGTTGCGGGGTCGGTCGGGGCGGGGTCATGCGGTCGGGTCATAGGATCGGGGCATGTCGCGAGCCAGACTCTTCGAACCCGTCCTCGTCGGAGGCCTGGAGGTCCCCAGCCGCCTCTGGATGCCTCCCATGTGCCAGTACTCCGCAGCACCGGTCGGTGCCGGGATGGGGATGCCGGGGGACTGGCACCGTCTTCACTACGGCACCCGCGCCCTGGGTGGGGTGGGTGCCGTCATCGTCGAGGCGACCGCAGTGGTGCCCGAGGGACGGATCTCGGTCAACTGCCTGAGCTTCCACGAGGATGCCCGCATCCCCGCCTTCGGCGAGCTCGCGCGCCTCATCCACGCCGGCGGTGCGGCGGCGTTCATCCAGCTCAACCATGCCGGGCGCAAGGGCAGCGCCCGCGCGGGCTGGCTGGAGGGGCACGCAGGTGCCGAGGAGGGGGGCTGGCAGGTGGTCGCACCCTCGCCCATTCCCTTCGCGCCGGGATGGCCGGTGCCCCGCGAACTCACCGACGAGGACGTCCTCGGCGTGGTCGAGGCGTTCGCACAGGCAGCTCGTCGCGCGGTGGAGGCTGGCTTCGACGGGGTGCAGGTCCACGCGGCCCACGGCTACCTGATCCACCAGTTCCTCTCCCCGGCCTCCAACCACCGGACGGACCGGTGGGGTGGGGACTTCGGGGGCCGCACGCGTCTGGCGCGTGAGGTCGTGCGCGCGATCCGTGCTGCCATCGGTGATGCCGCCCTGCTGGTGCGTGTCTCGGCGACTGACTGGACCCAGGAGTACCCCGCCGACGGCCGGGCGGGGTGGACCCTGGAGGACACGCTGCGCCTGGCGCCGCTCCTGGTCGAGGACGGGGTGGACATGGTCAACGTGTCCACCGGCGGGAACGTCCACGACGCCCGCATCGCTGGCGGGCCGGGCTACCAGGTCTTCGCCGCTTCCGCGGTGCGTGACGTGCTGGGCTGGGGAGGCGGCAGGACTGTGCCGGTCGCAGCCTGCGGACTCGTCCTGGCGCCGGAGCAGGCCGAGCAGATCCTGGCCGACGGCCGGGCGGACGTGGTCGAGATCGGACGGGTGATGCTCACCGATCCGATGGCACCCCGGGTCTGGCGCGGTCGACTCCGGGTGGAGCAGGGATGGCCCGAGCAACTGCGGCGGGGCACTGCTCGCTGAGAGCGCAGTGGGCACTGTGCGCCGGGAGGGCACGGTGCGTGGCGAGGGTGGTGCGCGAGGGGAAGGCGTCGCGCGTGGTGAGGGCGGCGCGCGGCGGGTGGGGCCCCGGGAGGGTCAGTCCTCCGGGAGCCAGCCCTTCGCCTGGCGGGCGAGGTCGTCGA
>JAKECL010000463.1 GCA_030460725.1 Propionibacterium sp. | reverse complement strand
CTGCGGTGCTCCTCGGCGTCATGTCGGGCGTCTCGGGACTCCTTCTTCCGGGTCGCCGCACGCAGGGCGAATGACTGCTTGAGTGACTCCCGCGCGGCTGTGGCCGGACCGCTGCGGCGCGACTCGCGCGCGGACTGGCGTGCCAGGCGCTTGAGGTTGACGGGTCTGGGCAGCGCCGGGCGCCCATCTGTGCTGACGGGTGTGGCGCTGTGAGCTGCATCGATGAGTGCATTGCCGTGGATGAGCAGCCAGGCGTGCAACTCGGGGTCGCTGGGCACAGCCCCGAAGATGTGGCGCGCCGCGCGGACGGTGCCGCCCTCGTGAATCTCCAGGACCCCGACGCACATGCCGGCGTCGAGGAAGAGGGTGAATGTGGTGGACATGCTGGGGCCTCCTTCAGGCATGGGAACATGCCTGACGACCTCAGGACTCCACCTCGGAGGTGGTGACGGGAGCGCCGCGGCCAGGGGGCATGAGAGCCTCCTCGCGGTCGCACCGCCCGGACTTCCGGCCGGGCTGTGCGTTCGGGGCGTCAGCGGCGCCATTCTACGTCGGAAGGATCACGGTCCCGCCGAAGCTGTCGGTGTCCCGGGCGCGTTGGTGTTGCCGCAGTCGACCTGCGGACTTCGCAGCGAGTCGAGGGTGTGTGGCGCCACCGCCGGGTGGGAAGTCCACGGTTCGGCGTGGAGTCTGTGCCCACGAGGGCGCCCCCCGCTTCACCTTCGCTGTCCCCGCCGATGTGTGGTCGCCGAGCCCAGGTCGCTGACTGCGCCCGCCGCCCGCCGCCCGCCGCTCGCCGCTCGCCGCTCGCCTGCCCGTCAGGGCCTCGGCGACCGTCAGTGCCGCAACACCTCGTGGTCGCGGTGTCCGGGGCTGTCCAACTGGAATGTGGAGTGCCCGACCTCGACGGGGAAATGGCTGGCCACGCACTCCTGCAGGGCGTGGACGATGTCACGTCGGCGTGGCCCTGAGGTGTCGTCGGCCACCGTGACGTGGGCGGTCAGCTGAACCACTCCTGTGGCAATGGTGGAGGCGTGGAGGTCGTGGACGTCCACGACGTCTGGCACCTGCAACATGTGGGAGCGCACATCGGCGAGGTCCAGCGCGTCGGGGGTCTCCTCCATGAGGATGCGCACTGAACGGCGCAGGAGGACAGCGGCGCGCGGTGCCATGACGGCGGCGATCAGCAGTGAGGCGAGTGCGTCCGCCCGGTCCCATCCGGTCCCGAGGGTCACCAGAGCTGCCACGATGACCGCGACGGATCCCAGGGCGTCGGTGCTCACCTCCAGGAAGGCTGCCCGCATGTTGAGCGAGTCGCCTCTGCCTCCCGACAGGATCAGCAGGGACGCGACATTGGCGACCAGGCCGATGACGCCGACCACCAGCATCGGGGTGGCTTCGACCTGTGTCGGTTCCAGAAGCCGGCGGGCGCCCTCCCAGGCGATGAAGAGACAGATGATCGCGAGCATGCCCGCCTGGAGGGCGGCGGCGACCACCTCGGAGCGTGCCCATCCCCAGGTGTGGCGATCATCGCGCGGTCTGGTCATGAGGTGGGCAGCGACGAGGGCGACCACCAGCCCCGAGGAGTCGACGAGCATGTGGCCCGCATCCGCAGCCAGCGCCAGTGACCCCGTGAGCACGGCACCGACGAACTCGGCGACCAGGACCGTGACGGTGACGGCCAGTGCCCAGGCGAGCCGCGTGCGCGAGGTCGAGGCATGCGAGTGGGAATGGTCGTGTGCGGGCCTCGGTGTCCCCTGGCGGGCAGCTCCTCCCTCGGAGGTTCCTGTCGGAAGCGAGTGCCCGTGACCGGAAGCACCTGTCCGGGCAGGATCCGTCGGCACAGGATTCGCCGGCACAGGATCCGTCTGCGTTGGGCTCGACTGCGTTGGGATCGACCGAGCCGAACCCATCTGCGCAGTTCCCCCCGGCGCCGTCCTCGGCGGTACAGGTCCCGTCTGGGCAAGTCCCTCCGGAGCCCCACCCTGCGCCGGAGCCCGGTCCTGAAGGTCTTCGACCCCCGGTCGCGGAGCAGGACTTGGCACGGGACCCTGCGAGTGACCCTGCGAGTGACCCTGCGCGGGACCCGTGGCGAGGCTCTG
>JAKECL010000462.1 GCA_030460725.1 Propionibacterium sp. | reverse complement strand
TCGACGTCTCACCCAGTCTCACAGAAAGCATTGCGTTGACCGCTTGATTCCGCCGAGTCGATGGGCTCAGGAGTCGATGGGGCCCAGGACGGCATTCGCCCAGGCGGCGTGCAGGGACTCCTGGTCGGAGGGCTGGAAGAGCCCGGCCAGCACGTCACGGTAGAGGCGGGAGAGCTCGTTCCTCGTGAAGTAGGAGGACCCCCCACACGCCCGGACCGCCTGCTCCACGGCGCGCAGCGACGCCTCCGCAGCAGCATTCTTCGCCGCCGAGAGCTGCGGCATCCAGATGGGACCGCGATCCACGCCTGCATCAATGTCGCGGGCGAGCTCGCGGATCTGGGGCCCCACCGCATTCATCGCCAACGCCGCCTCCGCAATGCGCCACCGGATGTCGGGATCATTGGCGTAGACGGTCTGGTTCTTCACGGACCTGCGGGCTCGCACCTGTTCTGCGGCCACCTCCACCGCGCGCTCCCCCACCCCGGCATAGGTTGCGGCCAGAAGGATCTCGAAGTTGGAGAAGATCCCGAAGACCACCGGGTCCTTCGAAGGGCCGGGTTCGCAGCGGGTGAGCACCTGTGCCGCGGGGGCATGGGCTCCCTGGAGGAGGGTCGTGTTGGACTGCGTGGCCCGCATCCCCAGGGTGTCCCAGTCGTCCTTGACGGTGAACCCGCCGTCCTCACGGTGCAGCACTGCGAACACCGAGTGAGGTCCGTCCTCACCCGAGTCATCCCGTCCGAAGGTCATCAGCCGGGTCCACACGGGCGCCAGCGAGGTGAACACCTTGGTCCCCGTGAAGGAGTAGCCGCCCTGCCCGTCCGGCTCGGCGTGGGTGGTCGACCCGAAGAGCACCAGGTCATTGCCGGGCTCGGAGATCCCGAAACCGAAGAGCTCCCCCGCTGCCGCATCGCGCAGAATCATCTCCCCACGGGCATTGCCGTGACGCAGCAGGTGGCGCCCCAGCCCGACGATGATCTGGTGCATGTTGACACCCAGCGCCGTCCCCGGGGCCGCCTTGGCCAGCCGCGTCTGCTCGGCAGCCACCTGCTCCAGGGTCAGGCCGGCACCCCCGAACTCCTCGGGCACGAAGGCCCGCAGGTAGCCCGCTGCGCGCAGGTCCTCCAGGTCATCCTCCGGGAAGGTGTTCTCCGCGTCGTGGCGCGCGGCTCGTGCGTGGATCGTTGCCAGCAGGTCATCGCTGAGGAATCCCACCATTGTCTCCTTGGAACCGGGTACAGGACCGTGGTCGAGCATCGACCTGGCCACAACCGTATCCGCACCACGCCCCCAGGGTGAGGGCGCGGACAAGTGCCCGTCGCGGGACCCGGCACCCGCAGCGGTCGAGTAGGTTGGACCTGTGACCCAGGAACCGCCCAAGCTCTCGCCGCGCCAGCGCTACCTCGAGAATCGCCAGCGCAAGCAGAACCTCGCCTTCTCCGTGATCTTCTCGGTCATGGCAGTCCTGGTGATCCTCAGCCTTCTGTCCATCCTCGGTCTGATCCGACTCCCCCTGCCCTCCGGCTTCTCCGTCGGCAGCAACTTCGCGAAGACCGGCGACGTGGTCTGCCCCTCGGCGGCCACCGCTCCCCTGGAACCTTCGACGGTGTCCGTGCAGGTCCTCAATGCGACCTCCCGGCTGGGACTGGCCGGGGAGGCCAGCTCGATGCTCAAGGACGCGGGCTTCCAGGTGAAGGAGGAGGGCAACGCCGACTACGAGTTCGCCGGAGCCGTCGAGATTGACGCGGGCCCGCGGGCCGTGGACGCTGCCTACACGGTGGCGCGCTACTTCCCCGGTTCCCGGGTCACCCTCACCGCCGCCACGGACTCCACGGTCACGGTGATCCTGGGTGGGTTCTACGAGGGCGTGCTCTCCGGGGAGCAACTCAAGAAGGCCTCCGAAGACACATCGGTCCTCACGGGTCCCTCCGCCTGCGCACCCCTGGATCCCGACACCGTGGAGTCCCAGTCGGGATCACAGTCAGGGTCCCAGTCCGGCCAGTCGGGCCCACAGTCAGGACAGTGAGTACGGACCTGAGAAGGGGCCCCCGGGGGGGGGGGGCGACCCCCCCCCCCGGGCCCGCAGCGCGGGCCCCCCCCGGGCGG
>JAKECL010000461.1 GCA_030460725.1 Propionibacterium sp. | reverse complement strand
GGGCACGGACCCGGTCGGCCGGAGTACGAAATGTCGACAATTGCCCGATCGGGCAGAGTTCGTCTGAACCGCTTGCTGGGCACACATCCCAAGTCATAACGTCACTTCAGCGACAGGGAGGAGAAGAGATCTCATATATCGAAGGGGAGCAAGACCCAAATATGGCGAACCAAATCCGCACCGAAACGACTCAATGGAGAGTACATTCATGATTTCAAAGAATAGGGCCGTCTCAGCCCTTATGGCAACCGTTGTGACGGTTGGAGTACTTGCACCGCTCGCTGCGACGTCCGCGTCGGCGGATCCCGTTGCGATTTCCAAAGCAGGTTGCACGGCCAATCGATCCAAAACGAAGGATGGCCGCACCCTCACGCTCTACCAGTGCACTGAGGGACTTCGCGGGCAGGCGACGCACGCATCTCCCGGTGATCTCGTGTACATGAAAAACGGCGGCAGTACCGCTGGTGGTGTGCGTGTTGCATCAGGCTCAACGACAAGCCCCATGACCGGGTCTGTCTCAGGGCGTGGGTGGACGGTCTGCATTGCGGTTCACAACCGCCCGGGAAGTGACTGGTGCGCCTGACACGCAACGGACTACGTGAGCCAATGACACAGTTCGCGTCGTCCAATGACAGTGCTGACCCCGGTCGAGTCGTGTCGGCCGGGGTCATGCTCTTCCTCCTGATCCACCTCGTCTGCCAGCGGCTGGTACCGATCGATTTCAACGTGTACTGGCAGGGGGGCTCCGACGTCCTGAGGCGGACCGGGGCCCTCTATGCTCCCCGCCCCGCGCTGCCCTTCACCTACCCGCCCTTCGCCGGTCTGGTCTTCGCACCGGGGGCGCTCCTGCGTCCCACGTCATCCGCGGTCTTGATGGAGCTCCTGTCATGCGTGGCCACGGCCTACCTGGCGTCACGGGTTATCGACCTGGCACCCCGCAGATTCGCACATATTCGGAACTCTCATCCGTGGTGCTTTCTCGTTCTCGGGACGGCTCTGATGTGCGGTCTCAACCCGGTGTGGGAGACCCTCGCGAAAGGCCAGATCAACCTCATTCTCGCGGCCGTCTGCCTGTTCGCCCTCACCACTGACCGACGATTCACCGGAGGAGTTCTGGTCGGTCTGTGCGGCGGTATCAAGCTGACCCCCTTGGCTCTGGGGCTCGTCGCCCTGCGGCAGCGGGACTGGAGATTCATCCTGGGCATGGGATGCGGATTCGCCGGTTCGATCGCCGCCGGGCTCCTGCTCCTGCCCGTGGAATCACGGCTCTACTGGGGACGCCTCGCCTGGGACCCGGCGAGAACCGGAGAGGTGAGCTTCGCCGCCAACACCTCTCTCAACGCCGTCATCCGGCGTCTGGCCCAGATGATCTCCCCCGCATCCGACGGGTCCGGAACGGCAACCACGATCGCCTGGGGGGCCGCCGTGACGATCACCGTGATCGCCGGATTCCTCGCCCTACCCAGGGACCGCGCACGCCCCACCGCATCCCTGGGCGTCGGAGCCGCCGTGATGCTGCTCATCTCACCAGTGTCATGGAACCACCACTGGGTATGGATCCCGTTCATCGCCATGTGGGCGTCCACCGTCATCAGAAGCAGAGCCATCCGGTGGCTGCTCGGGATACTCACCCTCCCGATCGTCACCGTGGGACCGTTGCTGATCTGCAGAGCCTTCGGCGCCGACGCCCACGACCCGCAGAGTCTGGTCGTCTGGTGGGTCAGTAGCACTATTCCCCTGGCCGTCTTCGCGATCCTTCTTTCTGACGCCGTTCGCGCCGTGAGGGAGCGGGCACTCCCACCGTCTCCATCGGTTCCCGACTCGTACCCGCCCCGATCAGACTTACTGGTGCATGCTGGATCGACAGGCGGAAATGTCACGGAGGGGTCCGCATGACACTCACGGTCGACGAGCTGACGGTCCGATACCGGAAGCGGACCGCCGTCGACGCGGTGTCCTGGCGGCTTGATGAGGGCTTCCAAGCGCTGCTGGGTCCCAACGGCGCGGGGAAGTCCTCACTGCTGCGCGCCATCGCCACCCTGCAACCGGCGTCGGGAACCGTCGAGCTCGACGGGCACACCGGGGAGGGGATCCGCGAACAGC
>JAKECL010000026.1 GCA_030460725.1 Propionibacterium sp. | reverse complement strand
GGCGTGCCCCAGGTGACTGCCATCCATCTGGCTGCCAAGGCCTGCGGTCCCGCCGGTGTCCCCCTGATCGCCGATGGCGGGCTGCAGTACTCCGGCGACATCGGCAAGGCGTTGGTGGCAGGTGCCGACACCGTCATGCTCGGATCCCTGCTGGCCGGGTGTGAGGAGTCGCCCGGTGAACTGGTGTTCACCAATGGCAAGCAGTTCAAGCTCTACAGGGGCATGGGATCCCTGGGGGCCATGAGCTCCCGTGGACGCAAGAGCTACTCCAAGGACCGCTACTTCCAGGCTGACGTGACCTCCGACGACCAGATCGTGCCCGAGGGCATTGAGGGTCAGGTCCCCTACTCCGGGTCTCTGGCCGCAGTCGTCTACCAGCTGGTGGGCGGACTGCACCAGACGATGTTCTACCTGGGCGCACCGACCCTGGCAGCTGTGAGGGAGAACGGGCGCTTCGTGCGGATCACGTCGGCAGGTCTGCGCGAGTCGCATCCCCATGATGTCCAGATGACCACACAGGCGCCGAATTACCACGGGTTCGGGAGCAAGTGAGCGCCTGAGCACCGGGGATTCCGTGGTGCGCCGGCCTCGCCTGTGTGCGGGCCTGGCCAGCGTGCCGGCCTCGCTTGCGTGCATGCCTGGCCTCGCATGCGCCCCGGCCCGGCCTCGCCTGCGTCCCGGCCAGCGTCGCGGATGCGGTGCGGGGAGGTTCCGGGTGCGTGGGCGGTCCTCAGTCCAGTGGCCAGTTCGGGGAGATGTGGGCATCACGTCCCTTGGAACGCAGCCACTTCTCGAAGTCGACCGCCCACTCACGGTGAGCCCGTTGCTGGAAGGAATGGAGTTCGCTGGCATCCATGGTGACGATGCGGGGATGGCGCTGTGCCATGGCGGCCAGGACGTCGAGGGTCATGGCCACGTCGACCTCCGCGGTGTGGGCGTCCTGGGACAGCTCCACCCCGTAGACGGGAGCCATGGCCGCCAGTGTCTTCTTGCCCCGACGGTAGCGGTCGAGGGCACGGTCGAGCACCAGGGGGTCGATCACCGGTGCCGGTGAGGAGCCCAGGCGTTCCTCGAAGGACCCCAGGTCGTGTCTGCGCAGTTCCGCGTCGAGCAGGGAGATGTCATAGGAGGCGTTGAAGGCCACCACCGGGTCTCCCTGTCTCCAGTGGTCGACCAGGGCGGTGGCCACCTCGTCGAGGACTTCGGAGACGGGTCGACCCTGTGTCCGGGCGAGATCGGTGGAGATGCCGTGGACCTGGGTGGCAGCACCGGGGATCTCCACCCCGGGGTCCGCGAGCCAGGTGCGCACACGGTCGGGTTCGTGGGGGTGCCAACCCTGTGGGCGCAGCACGAGGGCGGCGGTGACCAGTCTGTCGCGGGTGACATCCACGCCGGTCGTCTCCGTGTCGAGGCCCATCCATGGGGTGTCCGTCCAGTTCACGTCTCCTCCTCCGTCGGGTGCACCCAGTGTGCGCCATGGCGGGCGCACCTGGATCTCCACGGGCTGCGCGCTGGGGATCCAGGGGTGCCACCACCGGTGCGCTCAGGGTGGTGAAACCCGTGGCGGCTCCCCGGTGGGACCACGCAGATGTGGCGTCGGGGACGGATCGGCGGGTGCCACGGAGTGACCGATTGGTCGGGCCATTGGTCCCGGACATGCGGTGCGAGTGGAGAGGACACGGTCCTCGGCGGGCCTCTCGACCACGACAATCAGGGGATTCGCCTCGTGCCGCAGGTGCTGGACCTATGATGGTCCTACCGGTCGAACCGGTGGTTCCTTCCTGGGTCCACTGAAGGACTGCGACCGGCTCTGTCGGAGGAGACGGACGGATGTCAGACGAGGCGGGGACACGGATCGAAGAGGATCTCCTGGGTTCCAAGGAGATCCCGGCGGACGCCTACTACGGGATCCACACGGCCAGGGCCCTGGAGAACTTCCACATCTCCGGTCGACGGATCCAGGACTTCCCGGAGTTCGTCCGGGGCATGGTCCTGGTGAAGAAGGCCGAGGCATTGGCCAATGCGGAGATGCACGTCCTGGAACCTGAGATCGCCGACCTGATCGTGCGCGCGTGCGACGAGGTGCTGGACCGCGGCAGGTGCATGGACCAGTTCCCCATCGACGTGTTCCAGGGAGGCGCGGGGACGTCGGTGAACATGAACACCAACGAGGTGCTGGCGAACCTGGCGTTGGAACTGATGGGACACCCCAAGGGCGACTACCGCACGATCAACCCCAATGATCATGTCAACAAGTCCCAGTCCACCAACGACTCCTACCCCACGGGGTTCCGAATCGCCCTCCATTGCATGATCACGCCGCTGGTGGAGGTCCTCGGCGTGTTGGCGGGGGACTTCCGGCACCTGGCGGAGAAGTACGCCGACTCGCTCAAGATGGGGCGCACCCAGCTGCAGGACGCCGTTCCCATGACGGTGGGTGAGGAGTTCGAGGCCTTTGCGGTCCTCATGGAGGAGGAGATCCGCCATGTCAGGCGCGAAGCCGCCCTGCTCCTGGAGGTCAACCTGGGTGCCACCGCCATCGGGACGGGCCTGAACACGCCCGAGGGCTTCCAGGACCTGGTCACCAGGCGCCTGGCAGAGGTCAGCGGACTCCCTGTCGTCGCCGCCCCCAACCTGGTGGAGGCGACCTCGGACACCGGCGCCTACATTGCCGTCCACGGCTCGCTCAAGCGGGTTGCCTCCAAGCTCTCCAAGGTCTGCAACGATCTGCGACTGCTCTCCTCCGGGCCGCGGGCGGGCCTCAAGGAGATCAACCTGCCGGAGATGCAGGCCGGATCCTCCATCATGCCGGCCAAGGTCAACCCCGTGATCCCCGAGGTCGTCAACCAGGTGTGCTTCAAGGTCATCGGCAACGACGTCACGGTCACGGTGGCGGCGGAGGCCGGACAGCTCCAGCTCAACGTCATGGAACCGGTGATCGCCCAGTGCCTCTTCGAGTCGGTCGAACTGCTGACCAACGCTGCCCGCACGCTCCACGAGCGCTGTGTCACGGGCATCACCGTGAATGTCGACAGGTGCAGGGACTACGTCATGAACTCGATCGGGATCGTCACCTACCTCAATGACCTCATCGGTCACCACAACGGTGACATGGTGGGCAAGGAATGCGCCCGCACCGGCAAGTCCGTGCGCGAGGTTGTCCTGGAACACGGCCTGCTCGACGAGGAGGAGCTGGACAGGGCGCTGTCCGTGGAGAACCTCATGCACCCTCGCTACATGGGCGAGGTGTTCAACGAGGATCCGGAGAAGCAGATCCTCCAATGAGAGGTGGGTCCTCGCTCGCGTGGAGGGGAGCGGAGTGGTGTGCCGCATCGCTGCCCCGCTCCTGCGGATAGGATCGGCTCGTGAGCAATGAGGTTGAGATCGGTCGGGGCAAGCGGGGGCGACGGGCCTACTCCTTGGATGACATCGCCCTGGTGCCCTCCCGGCGCACCCGTGACCCCGAGGACGTCAACGTCGGGTGGCAGATTGATGCCTACCACGTCGACATTCCCATCATGGCTGCGCCCATGGACTCGGTGATGAGTCCGACCACCGCGATCGAGTTCGGCAGACTCGGGGGCATCGGCGTCCTCGACCTCGACGGCCTGTGGACGCGCTACGAGGACCCGGAGCCGCTGTTCGAGGAGATCGCAGCCCTGGACGAGGAGCACTCCATCGCCCGCCTCCAGCAGATCTACTCCGAGCCCATCCAACCCGAGCTCATCACCGCCCGCCTCCAGCAGATCCGTGAGGCGGGGGTGGTCGTGGCAGGGAAGCTCTCCCCCCAGCGCACCCAACGGTACTGGCGAGCCGTGGTGGATGCCGGTGTCGACCTCTTCGTCATCAGGGGGACCACGGTCTCGGCTGAGCACGTGTCCTCGCGCTCCGAACCGTTGAACCTCAAGCGCTTCATCTACGAGCTCGACGTTCCCGTCATCGTCGGTGGGGTCTCCACCGACACTGCGGCGCTGCACCTGATGCGCACGGGTGCTGCAGGTGTCCTGGTGGGATTCGGGGGAGGGGCGGCTCATTCCACCCGCCGCTCCCTGGGTGTCCACGCCCCCATGGCCACCGCCATCGCAGACGTCGCCGCTGCCAGGCGCGACTACATGGACGAGTCCGGTGGTCGATACGTCCACGTCATCGCTGACGGCGGCATCGGGCTGTCCGGTGACCTCACGCGCGCCATCGCCTGTGGGGCCGATGCGGTGATGCTCGGGGCCGCCCTCGCCCGAGCCCAGGAGGCCCCGGGGCGTGGCTGGCACTGGGGGTCGGAGGCCACCCACCCCGACATGCCGCGCGGTCACCGTGCCCACGTGGGCACCGCGGGCACCATGCGCCAGATCCTCTACGGGCCCTCCACCCGGGCCGACGGATCGCTGAACTTCGTCGGTGCACTGCGACGGACCATGGCCTCCACCGGGTACAGCGAGGTCAAGGACCTCCAGCGCGTGGAGGTCGTCGTCAGCCCCTACACCCCCTCGTGAGGAGGGCGGGCGCACGCCCGCCGACCACCCCACCCGTTCTGCGAGGAGTCTCCATGACCACCACCGACCCGGACACCCGGCACGGATCGTCCCTGAGGGGGTTCCTGGCCCAGGCGTTGCCCTCGACGGGGGCGACGGTGGCACTGGGGACGGCTCTCCTCCTCGCCGCCCTGATCCTGCTGGTGCGTGGGGGAGGAGAAGTGCTCCACGCCCCCACCGTCTGGCTCTTCGGCATCGGGCTGGCCCTGTTGCCCCTGGCGGGCCTGTGGTGGGTGGTGGGACACCTCCTGCCCTGGGTGGTGGGACGTCGACGTCGTGAGGTGCTGGAACCGGCGGGTCTGGCCCTGCGCGAAGGCGCGATGTGGTCCTTCTGGCTGGGATGGGTGCTCCTGATCCTCTTCCAGCCCCTGCACTCCCTCTCCGACGGGGGACTGGCCGCGCCCTGGGTGAGGGTGTGCGTCGTGGCGCTGGTCGTCGCCGGGGTGGTGGGGCGCGCACTGCGCCTGGACGAGTGCGACCGCCTGGCAGCGGGGCTGGGCTACGGGAAGGGCTCCCTGGGCCGGGCGCTCTTCCTGGTCAGTTCCGTGCTGCTGGGCCTGCTGACGGTGGCGTGCCTCTTCATGCTCATCATCAGTGTGGGGAGTGGGTTCAACTCACCCGTGCCGACGATCTGATCCTCCGGGGCACGGGGAGTGTCCCCGACGGCTACCAGTCAACGGGTCCGAGATCGGGGGAGTCCAGGAACCTCCATGACAGCCCCGCCGCCGGGTCCACCGCGAAGACGAGGAGATCGTTGCTCCCGGCTCTGAGGAAGGGGGCCGGGACATAGAGCGTGCGCTGGGGGCCTCGCCGGTTGAACCTGCCGAGCAGGTGCCCGTTCATCCACACGAGGCCATGTCCCCACCCCTCCGTGTCCAGGAACAGGTCGGCGGCCTCCTCCAGTTCCACGTGTCCGGACAGGAAGGTCGGGGCCGTCACCGTGTCGACGGTTCCCGGGGTGAGGGCCTGCTCGACGAGCGGGACCCGGGCGAGGTCGGGGCAGATCGTCTCCCACTGCGTGGGCGTGCACCCCTCGACACGCACGCCGCCCACCAGACCCTTCGCCTCCCCGATGCGCGGTCCGTAGTCCACGCGCCCGAGGTCCTCCACCAGCAGGTCGAGTCTGCGGGTCCCCGCCGGGATGGCGAGCGTCGTGTCGTGGTCCATCCGTTCCAGGACTCCGACCCTCACCCCGTCGGCCTCGACGACGACGCGATCCCGCACGTCAGGGATCTGCAGTGCCCACGGCCGGGGAACGCGCCCGTCAGAGATCCGGGGGGAGGGACGGTGATCGACCTCGTCAGGGACGAGGCACCGGTGGTGGGAGAATCCCTGGAACTGTCCCAGTTCATCCATGGTGGGCAGGTAGTCGTGTCGTGTCCACTCACCGAGTCGCTCTTCGATCTCATGGAGGGGGGCACCGGCTGTGAAGGGGCCACTGCACGTGGGTGCGGGAGGCCGGGAGTCGGGGACCTCCGCCGGTAGCGATGTGTGCCGGCCGAGCACCTCGCGGAAGGTCCAGTACTTCGCGGTGGGATGGCCAGACTCGTCCAGGGGGGCGTCATAGTCGTAGCTGGTGGTGATCGGCAGGTAGATGCCCTTGTCATTGGCTCCGTTCGACAGACCCGGATTGGTGCCACCGTGGAACATGTAGAGGTTCACGGAGGCCCCGGTCGCGAGCAGCTCCTCCAACTCGCGGGCGGCATCACTGGCGGAGGTGGTGTGGTGGTGCTGGCCGACCTGGTCGAACCATCCGTCCCAGAACTCCGAGCACATGAGGGGGCCTCGGGGCTGGACCCGTCGCAGTTCGCGCAGCCGTTCCGCCGCGCGTGAGCCGAAGGATGCGGTGGTCAGCAGATCGGGCAGGGTCCCGGCCTCCAGCATCCCGTCACGTGGTTGGTCCACGGTGGTCAGCGGCACCGTGATGCCTGCCCCGCGCGTGAGGTCCGTGAGTTCGCGCAGGTACTCGTGGTCGCACCCGTAGGCCCCGTACTCGTTCTCGATCTGGACGAGGATCACGGGACCGCCCCTGTCCACCTGGCGCGGCTCGAGGATGGTGTAGACATTGCGGAGATACCCCGCAACAGCATTCATGAAGTGGGGGTCACGGGTTCGCACAGGTGCTGGTCCGGGTCCCGCGTGGTGGGCGAAGAGCCAGGCCGGCAGACCTCCTGCGTCGAACTCTGCGCAGATGTAGGGCCCGGGGCGAACGATCGCGTGCATGCCTTCAGCCGCGATGGCGTCCAGGAATGCGCCGAGGTCGAGTCCCCCCTCAGTGATCCACTCCCCGGGCGTGGGCTGGTGAAGGTTCCAGGGCACGTAGGTCTCGATGGTGTTGAGGCCCATGAGACGGGCCTTGTGGATGCGGTCGGCCCAGTACTGGGGCGGCACCCGAAAGTAGTGGACTGCGCCGGAGAACACCCGGTGAGGGTGCCCATCGAGGAGGAAGTCGTCGTCGACGACCTGGAACGTGCTCACGGGGTCTCCTTCTGGGAGGCGGACGGGTCGTGTCCGAACCGTGTCCTCCGATGTGATGGATCGATCATCCACGATGATATGGTTACGTTAACGGACATGCGCACGGCGCGTCCGACTTCATGGTGGAAGAGGTGACGGGAGTGGCTGTGACCACACCGAGTCCTGCGGGCGTCGCAGATGTCACGGCGCTGGAGGAGGCTCCGGCCGCCCGGCGTCGCAAGCGGGACTGGAGGGGGTGGCTCTTCGTCGGCCCCTTCGTGCTGGCCTTTGCCTTTGTACTGGTCGCACCGTTGGTGTACTCGTTGGTGTCCAGCATGTTCTCCTACAGGGCATTCTTCGGCGACTACGCCTTCGTGGGCCTGCAGAACTATCTCAAACTGTTCAACGACCCCCTGTTCTGGGCAGGTCTGGGTCGGGTCACCCTGGTGCTCCTGATCCAGGTACCGGTCATGCTGGTGCTCGCCATGCTGCTTGCGCTCGCCATCGACTCGGCGCGCCTGCACGGGTCGAACTTCTTCCGGCTCTCCGTGTTCCTCCCCTATCTCATCCCCACCGTCGTCGCGGCGCTCATGTGGGGGTTCCTCTACGGGACCAACTACGGCTTCACCAGCCAGGTCAACGACCTCTTCGGATGGCACCTCAACCCGTTCGCCCAGCAGTGGATCCTCGTCGCCATCAGCAATGTCATCACCTGGACCTACACGGGGTACAACATGCTGATCTTCTACTCATCCCTGCGCACCATCGACACCAGCATCTACGAGGCTGCTGTGCTCGACGGTGCCAACGAATGGCAGGTCATCCGATCGATCAAGATCCCGCACATGGCCGGATCGATTGCCATCACCCTGATCTTCTCGATCATCGGGACATTCCAGTTGTTCAACGAACCCTCGATCATGCAGCGGATGGCACCCGCGGTGATCACGAACTCCTTCACCCCGAACATCTACGCCTACAACCTGTCCTTCGGCGCCGGCCAGCAGGGATACGCCGCTGCGCTGGCCATTGTCATGGGGATCATCACCGTGGTCATCGCCTACGCGGTGCAGCTGCGCGGACTTCGCTCCGCCGAGGGGGAGAACTGAGATGGCTGGGACAGTGGAGACCACCCCCCGTACGGGACGACGCTCGACCGGTCGCCCTGTGGGAGTGCCGCGGCGTGCCGCGCGCCCGACGGCGACCCCGACCAGGCCCAGGAAGAGCTGGGGGGTGACGTTCCTGGCCGCCTTCTACCTGCTCTACACCTTCTTCCCCCTGGTGTGGTTGGTGATCTCCTCGACCAAGACCCAGGGCGACTTCATCACGACCTTCGGCTTCGCCCCGGGCCATTCGTTCGCGCTGTGGGACAACATCGTCCAGGTGTTCACCTACTCCAACGGTGCCTTCACCCGATGGCTGCTCAACACCCTCCTCTACGTGGTGGTCGGTGGGGGAGGAGCGGTCTTCCTGGCGGTGTTGGGTGGCTACGGACTGGCGAAGTACCGCTTCCCCGGCCGTCAGGCCGTGTTCCTCACCGTCATGGGAGCCATTGCCGTCCCCTCGGCAGCCCTGGCTGTGCCGCAATTCCTGATGTTCGCGAAGCTTGGTCTGACGAACAACCCGGTCGCCGTCATCGTGCCCTCCCTGGTCGCGCCCTTCGCGCTGTACCTCATGTACATCTTCGCGACGGAATCGGTGCCCAATGAACTCCTGGAGGCGGCCAGGGTCGACGGAGCCAGTGAGCTGAGGACCTTCTTCCAGGTGTCGGTCCCGCTCCTGGCTCCGGGGATTGTCACGGTCTCGCTGTTCACGGCCACCACGACGTGGAACAACTACTTCCTGCCCCTCATCATGCTCAAGGACTCGTCCTGGTACCCGCTGATCATCGGGCTGAACCAGTGGAACCAGCAGTCCTACATTCCCGGAGCCCAACCGGTCCAGAACCTGGTGGTGACGGGCTCACTCCTCACGATCATTCCCCTCATCGTCACGTTCCTGTTCCTGCAGCGCTACTGGCAGGCGGGGCTGGCGGCGGGGAGCGTCAAGGCCTGACGTCCTCTCATCAGGGCCCGGTGCTCCCCTGCGACAAAGAAGTCACACAACACACAGGAAGGTACAACCCATGCGGTCAACATTCATCAGGCGGGCCGTCGCTGCCGCGTCGGTCGTCGCTGTCGGTGCCACCCTGGCGGCCTGCTCAACAGGCTCGGACCAGAGCGGCGCAAGCGGTGGCGCGGGCGCCTCCGCAGATTCCTTCGACACCTCGAAGGACTACCAGGTCACCGTCTGGTCCTGGGAACCCACGATCCAGCAGGACTCCGACGTCGTCAAGGCCTTCACGCAGAAGTACCCGAACGTGAAGCTGACGGTGACCAATGTCGGCGGTGCCGCGGACACCTACACGGCGCTCTCCAATGCCCTCCAGGCCGGATCGGGACTTCCCGATGTCTCCCAGATCGAGTACTACGCGCTCCCGCAGTACGCGATCAGCTCCAGCCTCGCCGACCTCACCCCCTACGGTGCAGGGGACCTGGAAGGGCAGTACACGACCGGCACGTGGAATGCGGTCAACCAGACGACGGCAAAGGGCGACAAGGGCATCTACGCACTGCCCGTCGACTCCGGCCCCATGGCGCTCTTCTACAACGAGGAGGTCTTCAAGGAAGCGGGTGTCGATGCCCCGCCGACGACCTGGGAGGAGTTCTACGAGGCTGCCAAGAAGATCCACGCACTGGGTGACGGGCACTACATCACCTCCGATGCCGGTGACGCAGGTTTCCTCACCTCCATGATGTGGCAGCTCTCGCCTGAGGCCTTCAGCGTGAACGGTCAGGATGTCACGGTGAACTTCTCGGATCCGAACTTCGCGAAGTGGACTGACATCTGGCAGAAGCTCATCGACGAGAAGCTCATCGACACGAATGTTTCCGCCTGGTCGGATGAGTGGTTCAAGGGGCTGGGTGACGGGAGCATCGCCTCCCTGGCGACGGGCGCCTGGATGCCTGCCAACCTCTTGGCCAACGCGCCCGAGGGCAGCGGCAAGTTCCGTGTCGCCCCGATGCCCAGCATCGACGGGCAGCCTGCCAACTCTGAGAACGGGGGCTCCTCGCTGGCAGTGATGCAGGAGAGCCCGAACAAGGCGGCGGCCTACGAGTTCGCCAAGTTCGTCTCCAACGGTGACGGCGCGAAGCTGCGCGTCCAGGCGGGGAACTTCCCGTCCCTGCAGGCCACCCTCGAGGACCAGGCCTTCCAGTCCTCCACCGGTGACTACGCCGCTCCGGATCTCCTCACCTACTTCGGGGGCCAGGAGTACAACAAGGTCCTTGCCGAGGGAGCCTCTGCGGTGAAGTCGGGATGGACTTACCTGCCCTTCGAGGTCGCAGCGAACTCGAAGTTCGCTGACACCGCTGGTCAGGCCTACGCCGGTTCCGGCACCACGCTGAGTGAAGCACTGGGGAGCTGGGCCGACGCCATCGTGCAGTATGGTAACGAGCAGGGATACAAGGTCACCAAGAAGTGACTTGTCCCGGGGCGCCCCCGCCGGTTGTACCGGTGGGGGCGCTCCCGCACACACATGGCGGCCGCACCAGCCCCCGGTGGCGGCCGGGGCCGCCCGTCCCCCCGGATCAGCGGAATGGGAGGGAACG
>JAKECL010000460.1 GCA_030460725.1 Propionibacterium sp. | reverse complement strand
CCATCCACACGTCCTCGCGCATCTCCCGGGCCTGCTCCGGGGCCTGATCCGGGCGCTCGCCGCCCGTTCTGCGCATCCTCCAGAGAAGCGGTCCAATGTCCACGGTTCAACAATTCGGCTCATGGCTCACCAAGTGGTTCACCCTGGTGGTGGTCATGTGGGCCGCCCTCAACTTCTTCGCCCCCGAGGCGTCCTTGTGGGCCAAGTCCTACACCGGCTACTTCCTGTCCATCGTCCTGTTCGGGATGGGCATGACCCTGAGCCTCGACGACTTCAGGCGCATCGCGAGGATGCCGCTGATGGTCATCGTCGGCACTGTCGCCCATTACCTGATCATGCCGCTGCTGGCCGTGTTCCTGTGCTGGGTCTTCCGCCTGGACGGCATGGTGGCGGTCGGTGTCATCCTCGTGGGCTGCTGCCCCTCGGGGACGTCGTCGAACGTCATGTCCTTCCTGTCGCGTGGTGACGTGGCTCTGGACGTGTCCATCGGACTGCTCTCGACGCTGCTGGCGCCCCTCATGATCCCGCTGCTCATGAGCGGGCTGGCCAGCCAGTACGTGGCGATCCCCGTGGAGCAGCTGTTCTTCACGGCGCTGAAGGTCGTCCTGATCCCCGTGGCCCTGGGCGTCACCGTGCACACCGTCTTCGGGGAGAAGGTCGCGAAGGTCACCACCCTGATGCCCGCCGTCTCGCAGGTGGCGATCCTCATGATCATCGGCGTGGTGGTCGCCGCCAACAACGAGAAGCTCTTCACCGCCGAGACCGCGATGATCCTGCCCGTCGTCGTCCTGCACAACCTCGGCGGCTACGCGCTGGGATGGGGATTCTCCAAGGCGATGTTCCGCGTCTACCCCCAGGGCTTCCAGTACGCCCAGCAGAAGGCCATCACCTTCGAGGTCGGCATGCAGGACTCCGCACTCGGCGCCACGCTCGCATTGCAGGCCTTCGCCGCCCATCCGGTGGTGGCGATCCCCTCCACCTTCTTCTCCGTGTGGCACAACATCTCCGGGTCGGTGCTGGCGTCGTGGTGGAGGCGCCGCGACGACAGGCACGCGATCGCTGCGGACTCCGCGAACGGGGAGAAGGGCAGCGCCGTGGGTGGCGCCGTGGGTGGCGCGACCCCAGTGCTGGTCGGGGCCGGTGCGTCAGGTTCCGGAGCTGCACTGGCCGTCGACTCCGGGGCCCCCACGGCGTCGCAGGGGAACGGGGACGTCGAACCGGCCTGACCTGCCACATCCCCGGGAGGCTCATCGCCACAGTCTCCTGGCGATGGGAATCCTGGGCCGTGGGTGACTTCCAGATCTCGACGGAGACGCTGTGAGCCGCAACCGCGCACGCGCGGAAGCCGATCCCCGCAGGGCTGTCTCGGCGCACCCACTCGTGGTCGGGCCCAGCGACACGACGACGCCGCCCTCCGGGACCCGACTCCTGGAGGACGGCCACCAGATCAAGCAGACGCTGGAGCACGCCGCCACACGACCGCGAGCGCGCGGTTCATCTGGTCGGTGTTGCCCGCGGACTCGGTGTCCGCCATCGCCCGGATCGGCGCCGGTCAGCACTGCCGCACGGAGTCGGGGAACTGCGCCCAGACGCCACCGTCCTCCACACCCGCCACGAGTCTGCGGGCGCCTCGACACCCAGGGGGTCGTCGGCCGAGTCTCGATGGAGCGGAGCAGGAGATGGCTGACTCTCTCCGGTTTGTCGTGGAAGGCGAGGGAGTCCTGCGAGAACGCGAAGCCGTCAACCCTCAGATCCCTCACGATCCGTGCCCTCAGGACGTGGAGCGTCGCGAAGGTCCCGCCCGCTCAGCACCGGGGTGTCAGGAGCCCAGCCAACCGCATCCACACATCCGTGGAGGACACGGGTGTGAAGGTCGCGGCATCTCCTTCACCCGGGGTAGCCCGCTGGGGTCGCCCTCGTCCCCCGGCCTCTGTGACGAGGGCGGCCATTGTCCGCGAAGTAGGCCAGGCAAGTCACGACGGACCTCGTTAAGAACCAGGACGGACTTCGGCGTGAAAGGGGACGGACTTCGACAGGAATCAGGACGGACTTCGTCAGGAAACAGGACGGACTTCGGCAGGAATCAGGACGGACTTCGACAGGGA
>JAKECL010000459.1 GCA_030460725.1 Propionibacterium sp. | reverse complement strand
CTAGCGGGGGTGCCGGCGATTCCCTGGCGGACGGTGTCGACCATGACGGCGCCGATGAAGTCCAGGATCGGGGTGTCCTTGTAGCGCGAGGATGCCGCGGACATGGTTTCGGAGGACTGGGCGACAACGGTGTTGACGTAGGTGCGGGTGTCCTCGTGGTCGGCTGCCAGCAGCGGGTCCTGGGTGATCAGGTCGGAGTCTGTCAACGAGGGCGCAGGGTGGCTGGTGGCCCAGGTGGCGATCGTTGCGTTGTCGGCCGCGATGTCATCGGAGGAGGGCCATGCGACGGAGGCGGTGCCGCCCTCGTCGAAGGTCAGTGGGAGCTGCACGTCGGAGAGCGACTGGGCCCAGTAGTTGGGCTGGGTGAAGAGGACGGGTGAGCCGTCAGGGGAGTGGGTGACCCGTGAGGGGATGTCCTTGTGGGTGTGGCCGCCGATGACCACGTCGACGCCGTCGACCATGGTCGTGAGGAACTGGGCGGTGTTCTCCTGCAGCTGCTCCGGCAGCCATTCGCTGTCGACGCCCAGGCCTGTGTGGGCGAGGATGACGACGATGTCGGCGCCCTGCTGCTTCATCTGGGGGACGTACTTCGCAGCGGTGGACGTCGGGTCGCGGAACTCCAGCTTGCCCTCGACGTGCGCCTTGTCCCAGATCCGGATGCCGGGGGTGACGAGACCGAGGACGCCCACCTTCACGGGGTGGCCGGCGACGGTCCTGTCGAGGATCGTGTAGGGCTTGAAGGCCGGGTCCTGTGTACCCGCCTTCACCACGTTGGCTCCCAGCAGGGGAGCCTCCAGCTGGTTCTCATAGGTGGCCAGGGTGTCCAGGCCGTAGTTGAACTCGTGGTTGCCGAGGTTCTGGACGTCGTAGTCCATGAGGTTGAAGGCCCTCGCCATGGGGTGGGTGTCGCCCCCGGTGAGCTTCTCCGGCTGCTGGGCTGCGAGATAGGTCAACGGGGTGCCCTGGATGGCGTCACCGTTGTCCAGGAGCAGCACCGAGGAGGTGCCCCGTTGCTCACGGATGTCCTGGACGGCGGTGGCCAACCGGGACAGACCGTAGGCCTTCTGGGGGGCAGGAGCCGCGTCGCGGAAGTAGTCCCAGTTGAGGACGTGGCCGTGGACGTCGGTGGTCGACAGGATGGAGAGGACTCCGGAGTCGGCTGCCGAGAGGCCAGTCGCCGCATCTGCTGTGGGGTCGGTCGCGGAGTCGCCTCCGGTCTCGGGTGCGGGAGCGGGGGTGGCGGTTGTGGTCTCCCCCGCCTGGTCCCCTGCGCCGTGTGCGCCGTACCCCGCGCCTCGCAGCTGGTCGAGGATCTCCCCGATCTCCGCATGCGCATCGGCCACCGCGACCGCCGGACGCCCGGAGGTGAAGATCGTGGACAGCGCGGCGACGACGAAGGGCGCGTAGCGCCCGTGCAGCAGATCCAGCGTGGGGTTGCGGAACGCCGCAAGGGAACGCAGGTAGGCGGCTTCTGCACGGGTGGAGGTCACCGGACAAGACTAGTGCGGGTGCACCACGCCCCTGTCATTCGAGGATCTCGTGGGGCCTGGGCAGCGCCGAGCCACACCTGCCTCCACCGTGACCGCCGTGCACACGGTCACTCGGCTCTGACTGCCCGGCGGAGGTAGGTTCCGGTCAGCGAGTTCGGTGCCGACACCAGTCCCGCGGGTGTCCCCTGGTAGACCACGGTCCCACCCAGGTTCCCGGCTCCGGGACCGAGGTCGATGACGTGGTCGGCATGGGCGATGACGCGCAGGTTGTGCTCAATGGCGACGATGGTGGCTCCCTTGTCGACGAGGCGGTCGAAGAGGGCCAGGAGGCGGTCGACGTCGACACCGTGCAGGCCGACGGTGGGTTCGTCCAGGACGATGCGCAACCGCGAGGTCGCTGGCGAATCTGCCAGATGTCGTGCCAGCAGCAGGCGCTGTCGTTCCCCGCCGGACAAGGTGCCCGTCCCTCGACCGATGCCCAGGTGGCCGAGTCCCACATCCTCCAGCCATCCCAACCTCCTGGAGATCCGGGGGTGTGAGGCGAACAGGTCAGCGCAGCGACTCGCAGTCATCGCGAGGATGTCCGCGATGGTGTGTCCATCCAGGTGTGCCGAC
>JAKECL010000458.1 GCA_030460725.1 Propionibacterium sp. | reverse complement strand
CGGAGGATCTGAGCGCGATCAGGTCCCCCGTGAGCAGGGAGTCCACGACGTACAGCCCGGTGATGTGCGTGGGAGGGTTCACCGAGGTGTCCACCCGCCCCAGTGGCGCGGGCATCCAGCCGAGCCGGCTGTAGAACACCATGATGACGAGCAGGCCCAGCCAGAACAGTGGCATCGAGGAACCGACCAGGGACAGCACACGGGTCACGTGGTCGATGGGACGGTCACGTCGTGTGGCGGAGACGATGCCCGCCGGAATTCCGATGAGCAGGGCGATTCCCAGCGCCCACAGTGCCAGCTCAATGGTCGCCGGGAACCGTGTCGCAAGGTCCGAGGCCACCGGATGCCCGGTGTGCCACGCCTGACCGAGGTCACCGTGGAGCAGGCCCACCAGGTAGTCCCAGAACTGCTGGTACACCGGCTTGTCCAGACCCATCTCGGTGCGCAGCTGCGCCACGGCCTCGGGGGTGGCCTGCTCCCCTGCGAGCGTGCGCGCGGGGTCGCCGGGCAGGATCCGGGTGAGCAGGAAGATGCAGATGATCACCCCCAGCAGGGAGGGGATCATCGCGAGCAGTCGCGAGACGAGATTCTTCATGGAGCCTTCCCTGGTCGGGGCATCACTTCCGTTCGGCGGTTCCGAACGTGGATGCCATCAAAGAGTCAACTCCACCTCAGACATGGGTCAAGATGATCTCACTATGTGAGTTGCTTAATCACATGTTGCCCGCATTGGCAATGCGCGAATATGGTGTTCAGAAGAGCGCGTCACAACCGGACACTGTCGGTCCGCCGCGCACCGGTGACCGCGCACCAGGGAACGGGAGACCATGACACCACGAGCACAGAGCAGCGACGCTCCGCGCCGACCACTGCAGACCGTCGACCGGGCGCTGCAGATCCTCATGTCCTTCTCCGACGGACGTCTGGAGTGGGGGGTCTCCGAACTGGCCGACTCCACCCGGTGGGACCGCTCCACGACACAGCGACTCCTCGCGGCGCTCGCCTCACGGGGCTTCCTCCAGGTCGATCCCGTCTCGCGGCGCTACTCGCTGGGACCTGCGATGTGGAGGATCTCCACGGTCTGGGAGCGCAGTGGCGGCCTCGCCCGACTGGCCGAACCCTTCCTGGCGGAGCTCGCCTCACGCACGGGACACACGGCCCTGTTCACCACACCCGACGGTGCCCACGTCCGCTGTCTGGCCGCCGTCGACGGAGGGGGCGGGCCCATCCGGAACCATCCCCTGGTCGGCGAACTCTATCCCGCCCACGCCGGAGCCACCTCGCGTGCGTACTTCGCCTTCCTTCCCCCAGGGGAACGGCACCAACTCCTTGCAGGACGCCCCGTCGCGCGGTTCACCGATCTCACCTCCGTCGACGAGGAGGAGGTGGAGCGCCAGTTCGACCTGGCCGTGACCCGGGGCTATGCATTGTCCGAGGGCGAGTACGACGGACGCACCCGCGCCATCGCAGTTCCGGTCATGGTCGGCCGACGTCCCATCGGCTCTCTGACCCTGCTGGAGCCCAAGGTCACCAGCACCACCGAGGAGCTGTTGGCGGACCTCCCCCGTCTCCAGCAAGCCGCCCGGGACCTTGCGACTCTCCTGTCCTGCCCCCTCGACACCGATCCGGAGGAGAACCGATGAGCGAGCTCCTGCTCCTGTCCAACTCGACCACTGCCGGCAACGGCTACCTCGAACATGCGCAGGAGGCGATCCGCGAGCTGGCGGAATCCACCTCTGCGACCGCGCGGCACGTGGCATTCGTCCCCTACGCCCTGGCCGACCGTGACGCCTACACCTCCCGGGTCGCCGCAGCCCTGGAACCCTGGGGGCTGAGTGTGCACGGTGTCCACCGTGGCGACTCCCCTGCACGGATCGTGGAGGAGGCGGACATCGTCTTCGTGGGCGGGGGGAACACGTTCCGCCTCGTCGATGCCCTCCACCGCACCGGGCTGATCGAAGCCATCCAGCGTGCCGTGGCCGGAGGCACCGCCTACCTGGGCTCCTCAGCCGGCACCAATGTGGCCACGCCCACCCTGTGCACCACCAATGACATGCCCATCGTCGAGCCCCCGAGCTTCCGCACGTTGGGACTGGTCCCCTTCCA